>NZ_JBFRGE010000038.1:0-56624 GCF_052115185.1 Paenibacillus sp. 2TAB19
GCTTATKTACGCTCGTAGCCGCCATATCTGCTCCTGCTTGCATGGCGGACATCGGCAGCTTCTCATGGAAATGAATGAGCACCCCATGCGCCTCGTCGACAAGGACAGGAATATCGTAGCTATGAACGAGCTCAACGATTTCCTTTAAGTTAGCGCAAATGCCGAAGTAGGTCGGATTAATAACAAGCACGGCTTTGGAGTCAGGGTGACGCTCTAGCGCTTTGCGTACGGAACGGGTCGTAATGCCGTGATCAATACCAAGATTGCTGTCGCGAGCGGGAGAAATGAAAACGGGTCTCGCGCCTGCGAAAATAATAGCCGCCATAATAGACTTATGAACGTTGCGTGGAACGATAATTTTATCGCCCGGCGCGCATACGGACAAAATCATCGTCATAATAGCGCCGCTCGTTCCTTGTACGGAGAAGTACGTATAATCGGAACCGAACGCATCGGAGGCAAGCTTCTGAGCTTCCTCAATGACTCCGGTTGGCTGATGCAGGTCATCAAGCGGTGCTATATTGATGAGATCGATCGACAAAGCATTGTCGCCGATAAATTCACGAAATTCGGAATCGCTTCCTAGCCCTTTTTTGTGACCGGGTATGTGGAACTGAACGGGATCCTGCGCCGCATGTCGGCGAAGGGCGTTGAAGAGCGGGGTATTGCTATGATCCATCGCTTTCATCCCTGCCTTTCATCTGATGTGCAAACAAGCCCCAGTATAGCAAAAACAGGGGGGAATGCAAGCTACAATTTCATTTAAGAAGAAACGCCTGACGGCGTCTTTTCTTTAGACGCCATCGTTTCGTCGAAACGTATAGAGAAAGTATGAGCAGACTCATATACTTTCCTATACGTCATGCGCAAACGGCTCTCGCCATCTTTGGGGGCAAAAACAGTGTTTCACGGTGAAATGTAGACGCAAGTATAAGTGTGGAATTTATACTTTCCTATATTTTTATAAAAGGATAGGTTTGGCTATTTGTTCTCGAATTGTTCATACCAATCCCATAAACGGTTATGGTAACATAGGTGGGTGGAGGGATTAAGCATGTTAAAAAATCGTATGGCTATCGTAATGGCAACTTTAATGACGACTTTCATAGGCTTTGGCATTATCATCCCGGTTATGCCAGAAATTATACAAGCCGCCGACCCGGATGGGGCGGAGATTCATACCGGCTGGATGCTTGCTTTGTATTCGGCTGTATCCTTTGTTCTGTCCCCGTTATGGGGCGGATTGTCGGATCGGATCGGCAGAAGACCCATTATTTTAACCGGCATATTGGGCTTCGCAGTCAGCTTCCTGCTGTTCGGTCTGTCTTCAGGCGACTTGACGCTCATGTATTTGTCCCGTATTCTTGGCGGATTGTTCTCCGGTGCGGTTGCATCGGTTATCGTCGCTTATGTAGCAGACATTACTCCGCCTGAGCAACGGACGAAAGGGATGGGACTTGTCGGCATGTCGATCGGTCTGGGCTTCACTGTTGGACCAGGCTTCGGCGGGATATTAAGTCTCATATCGCTGGAGACGCCGTTCTACACCGCATCGGGTCTAGCGCTAATTACGTTCATTTTGGCTTTCATGATGCTGAAGGAATCGTTGCCGCCAGAGCAGCGTCGCAAGAGCACGGAGAAGCGGGAGTCCCGCTTTTCAGCATTCACAGGACCGCTCAAATACTTGTATGTGCTTGCTTTCTTCGTAACCTTTACGCTCGCGGGCATGGAGGCGACACTGCAGTTTTTCGGAATGAAGCGATTTGATGTGACGCCGCTGCAGGTCGGCATTTTATTCTTCGTCTGCGGTTTTGTCGGAGCGCTTGTGCAAGGCGGCTTCGTAAGACGCCGGATTAAGACGGGCGATGAACCGAAATACATCGGCATCGGACTTGTCATTTCGGCGATCGGATTTTTTATGCTTCTAGGTGCTCATTCCTTATGGTGGGCAACACTTTCGCTGGCCGTATTCGGCATCGGGAACTCGCTAATCAGACCTTGTGTAACGTCGTTAATTACTCAGAAGACGAAGGTAGGGAAAGGCGTTGCTTCCGGACTTAGCTCCTCGATGGACAGTCTCGGACGTATTGCCGGACCGTTGCTTGGCTCGTTCGTGTTCACCATCTCGATGGGTCTTCCTTATTTGATCGGCGGCATCTTATGTTTAGCCGCACTGTTGTTGCTGATCCGATTCCGCTCGCTGGACAAGCAGGAAACCGCGACAGAAGCGTAGGCTGGGCAAGAGCATGAAAGAGGGCTGTGCGATTAGCGATCTGATTCGCTAACGGCACAGCCCTTCCTTTTTATGGAGCCAATCCCTTTAATACAAATGTAATTGTAGCTTCTCGTTCCGCTTCATCATCCCAGTTCACCGCATCCTTCGAACCGAACAATGAACGCGATAGCACATAACCGATTATACTAGACACCGATAACCGAATGATCGTGAGCGGCGACCAACCGATAAGCGACCCGTTGCGCTGGAACTTTTCGACGCTGGCGGTCAGCTTCTCCAATATTTTCGAAAGTATTTGCTTCTGGAACTGCTCTTGCATGTCGGGTTGGAACGGAATTTCCTGAATGAATATCTTTAGGATTTTCATGTTCTTCTCTATAAACTCGATACGATTAACAATAATGGCGCGCAGTAGTTGGTCGTAGCTGTCATAGGTGCTATCCAGCACTTTATTGAAGTCACGCAGGACGAACGGTGCAATCAGCTTCGCCATCACTGGCGTGACGATCGACAGCAGCAAATCCTTCTTCGTCTTGTAATGACGGAATATCGTCCCCTCCGCAACGCCTGCACGCTGCGCAATCTCGCTTGTTGAGGAAGCGGCGAACCCTTTCTCCGCGAAAATATCGGCGGCAGCCTGCACGATCTTGAGCTGCTTATCGGTCATCGCATGTTCAGCCTCGTCGAGCTTCAGAAGCTCCTTCAGCCATTTTTCTATCGGTTCTTGCTCATCCCTACGCTCAGACACTTCCTCACTCCTTACCATTCTCTATCTATTGAAGTCATTATAGCAAAGTAATGAAATTCTTACATGCTCCTGTGTTTCTTCAGCGCCAGCACGTTCAGCAACGTAAACAGCAAGGAGAAGCCAATGAGCACATATACATCGATCCCGAAGTCACGCCAGCCTTCGCCGCGAATCATGATGCCTTGCATCGCGTCGGCTCCATAGAAGAGCGGCATTGCGTAGCTGATCTTTTGCAGCCAAGGATTCATCGCGTCAAGATTGAATAAGCCGGAGAAAAAGGCTTGCGGCACGATGACAATGGGGATGAACTGAATAATTTGAAATTCATTGCTGGAAAAAGAAGACAGGAGAGTTCCCAGCGTCAACGCGGTTAATGAGAGCAGCAGATTAATAAGCAGCACATAACCGATCTGTCCGGCCATGTACATGCCTAACATGTTAATGGAATACCAAGCGATCAGCATCGCCTGTATGAGCGTGAACAGACCGAAGCCTGCCAAGTAACCGAGCACCACCTCGCTGCGCCTGATCGGGGAGGCAAGCAGACGTTCCAAGGTGCCGGTCGTACGCTCTCTTAGAAACGACACGCCAGCGAGCAGGAAGACAAAGAAAAACGAGAAGAAACCAATAAGAACAGGGCCGAAGGAGTCGAAGGAGGCCATATCCGGACCGCCATGCAAATAGGTGATCGCCGGCAGTGACGAGCTGACCTTTGCTTGAAGCGTGTTTTGGAATAGCAGCATAACCGCCTTATTCATCGCCGGGTCGCTGCCTTCGAGTGTGATTGCGAATCCGGGAGTGCCGACTTGGATGATAGCATCAACGTCCCCATGCTCAATCGCCAGTTGCGCCTCGTCGGTCGAGGCGTACTCCGTTAGCGATGCGCCGGCTGCGCTCAGCTCGTCTGTGAATGCTTGCGGCGCATTGACCGTCCCAATATCGGGGGTTATCGCTTGACCGTCGAAGACCAGCTTCATCAAGCTTAAGATGAGCAATGGAGCAAGGAATAATAGAGCGAGCGTTCGCTTGTCTCTAATAAATTGCCGAATGATGCGGAGAGCCAGTGCGCGGATTCTCATTGTGTCGCCTCCGTTCCGGCAGCTTGCTGCTGCCCGAGAGTGATGAACGCTTCCTCGATCGTTGCCGCTCCCGCTTGCTCGATTATTGCTTGCGGCGTATCGACAGCGATTAGCTTGCCGTCTCTAATCATGCCTAGGCGGTCACATTTCTCAGCCTCGTCCATGACATGAGTCGTAACGATAATCGTTACGCCTTGCTGGCTAAGAGCCGAAAGCTCCGCCCATATCGATCGCCGCAGCACCGGATCGATGCCTACGGTCGGCTCGTCGAGAACGAGCAGCCGAGGCTCATGAAGCAGTGCGGTGGCCAGCGATAATCTGCGCTTCATCCCGCCTGAGTAGGCGCTAACTTGCTTGTTAAGGTGGTCAGACAGCTCAACGAGTGCGGCAACCGCTTGAATGCGTGCTTGCAGCTTAGCGCCTTTTAAGCCAAAAAGCGCCCCGAAGAATGCTAAATTCTGTTTGCCGGTCAGCTCATTGTAGAGAGCGTCGGATTGCGCCATATAGCCGAACGCTTGCAGCATCTTAAGCTGAGGAATGGGCTCGCCAAGCATGTGAACACTGCCGCCGTCGGCGCGGTCGATACCGGTTATAAGCTTAATAAGAGTTGTTTTGCCAGAGCCGGAGGGGCCGAGCAGCCCGAATAGCTCGCCTTGCGGAATGGTAAGCGATATGCCGTCGAGTATGGTTTTGCCATTAAATCGACGCTGTATCTGATGCAACTGTACAGCAGACACCGATTGCCCGTTTACCGAAGGGGTAGCCGACATGAAATACACGCTCCTCGAATGGAATGTCGTGAATGAGTGATTACTCACTTTATTTGATTATAAGCGAGGTTTCGCAAATATAGAAGTGAGTACTTACTCATTTATGAGGTMGACCTAGACTTAAGGCGTAGATTAGTTCCGACTAAAGGCGAGATCAAATAACGTTCTCGAGACGTTTTTACAAAGTCTGCCTGACCCTTATGATTATGAAAGACAAAAACAAAGAAACCGTATGGGAGAAGGAGTCGGGAAAGATGAGTAGATTGACGGAGTGGTCCTTCCGCAATAAGGCAGCTATTATTTTGATTGTAATCATGGCACTAGCGATGGGGGTGATGAGCTACCTCAGGCTGCCGATGGAGTTTCTGCCAGCTGCGGACAATCCGCAAGTCATGATTACGGCAATCGGACCGGGCAATGACGCGAAGTCGATGGAACATCAAGTGACGGGACCGATTGAAGAAGCGGTGGCCTTCGTGAAAGGCAAGACGGATATGTTCTCGACCTCAGGCGATGGTTACGCTCAAGTGAACTTGAATTTTGATTCGAAAACGAATATGAAGGAAGCGAAGGCGGAGATCGAACGAATCGTCGATCAGGTACAGCTTCCGGCGGGCGTTATGAAGCCGTTCGTGGTGCAATTCAACACTTCGATGATACCTATCTCCTGGGTCGTACTGACCTTCGAAGAGGGGCTAACTGATCAGCAGAAGGATGACAAGTTCAAGGAAGTAAAGGCGGAACTGCAGCGTTCCGAGGGAGCGGGACAGATTTCGATTGGCGGCAAATCGACGCCAACCATTCAAGTGACTCCGCTAACGGATAAGCTGGCATCGGCTGGCATTCCTGCGCAAACGCTGATGGGCGTACTGCAAGGACGGGGCGTAACGGCATCGCTAGGCGAGAAGAACGTAGACGGATCGGCGGCCAACATTGTCCTTAACGATCAAATTGCGGATATCGAGACGCTGCGCAAACTTCCGATCATTCCAGGTGTAACGCTTGCTGACGTCGCGAAGGTCGACTATGCCAATGATCAGGAGAGCATTAACCGGCTGAACGGCAAGGACGCAATCATGTTCACCATTTCCAAATCGGCGGACGCTAATGCGGTCAAAGCCGGCAACGCAATCGAAGAGGCGGTTAACCGACTGAACGAAGACGTTGATGGGATCGAAATTTCCGTCGTGCTTAGCACGGCTGAATCGGTCGTATCTTCGGTGAACAGCATGCTTCGCGAAGTATTGCTCGGTGCTTTATTCGCTACAATTGTTATTTTATTGTTCATGCGCAATCTGAAGGCGACGATCGTAACGGTCGTATCCATACCGTTGTCACTCGGCATTACGCTCTACTTGCTGCAATTATCCGGCGTTTCGCTCAACATTATTACACTAGGCKGCGTTGCGGTTGCGGTCGGTCGACTTGTCGACGATAGTATCGTCGTCATTGAAAATATATATAGAAGATTACAAAAAGAGCCTTTCTCCATGAAGCTCATTACAGATGCGACGAAGGAAGTGGCATCGGCGATTACGTCGTCGACGCTCGTAACGGTAGCGGTATTCCTGCCAATGGGACTTCTGCGCGGATCGCTCCAAGCGTTCCTGTTGCCATTCGCATTGACTGTTGCTTACTCGCTTCTAGCATCGCTTATTGTAGCGCTGACTGTTGTTCCATTGTTAAGCGCGTGGTTATTGCGCGGCACGAAGGAGAAGGAGCACACAGGCTCGCCGAAGTTCGCAGCATTCATCCGCTGGAACTTGCAACGGAAATGGGTGCCGATTGTGATTGCAATCGTACTGTTCGTAGGTTCAATCGGCGCATACGTCGCGATGCCGAAGGGCGCGCTTGATTCTTCCAGCGCTGGCACGGTAAACGTCTCGCTGCAATATCCGAGCGATACGCCTGCTGAGACGGTAGAAGAGGGCGGCAAGAAACTTGAGTCGTACTTGACGGCGAACGAAAGCGCGGAATGGGTCATGATGACGCTGGGCAACAGCTCGGACGCAGCACAGTATGGCGGAGTCAATTCGCCAACACTTGTCAGTTATATCGTCGATCTGAACGACGGAGTCGATGCCGAGCAGTTCATGGATGATGTGAAAAAACAGAAGGATGGTTATGGAGAAGCGGAACTGCTCGTGAACGCTACCGATTTGATGATGGGCGGAGGCTCATCGCAAATTTTCGTAGACGTAACGGGCGAAGATCCGGCGAAGGTTGAACAAGCGGCTCAAGACCTGCTTGCAGCGCTCAAACCGGTAGACGGCGTGCTAAAGGTGGAAAGCAATCTCGAGGAGAAGAAGCCAGTCTACTCGTTTAATATCGATCCAGGTGCTGCGAAGGGCGAAGAGCTTGCGATGCAATTGCAAAGCATGCTGAACCCGTTGCCGATTGGCAGCATCCGTATTGAGGATCATGACACGCCTGTTATTTTGCAGCCAATCGTCAACCCAACCTCTGAAACGGATCTAAAATCGCTGACGGTTATGACCRAAGCTGGTCYGAAAGCGATGTCGGATGTTGCCGAGCTCGTTCGTAAGGAAGAGCCAAGCAGCTTCTATCATAAAGACGGTAAAATGTATGTACGCGTAACGGCAACCGTTGAACCGAAAGAGCTGTCGGTCGTCGGCAGCGCGATTACCGATAAGACAAATGACCTTAAGCTGCCGGAAGGCGTTGCGTTATCCGTAGGCGGTGCATCTGCGGAGCAAGCGAGTGATTTCGCGGATCTGGGCTTAACCGCATTGATCTCCATCGGTCTCGTATACTTGATTATGGTGCTGTCGTTCAAGACATTGCGCACACCGCTTGCCATTATGTTCTCGCTGCCGCTAGCGGCTATCGGCGCAGTGACAGGCTTGCTCATCTCAGGCGTAACGCCGGACTTCACCGCGATGTTCGGGGCGCTTATGCTGATCGGTATCGTCGTCACGAATGCGATCGTATTGCTCGACCGCGTCAGACAGAACGAGGAGCACATGTCGATTCGAGAGGCGCTTATTGAGGCCGCAACGACAAGGATGCGTCCAATCGTCATGACAGCGGTGGCGACCGTCTCTGCGATGCTGCCGCTTATATTCGGCTCGCATGAGTCGGGAAGCATTGTCTCGCAAAGTCTTGCTATAGTTGTCATAGGCGGACTGACGGCTGCGACATTGCTTACGCTTATCATCGTGCCTTGTATATATGAATTGTTGTACTTCCGCAAGTCGCGCAAGCAACGTATCGCGAATACGAACGGAGCTGCGAAGGAAGCGGCGGCATCAGCCGAATAATTGAAAAAGATCCCGAGTTGTTGAAATTGACAGCTCGGGATTTTTTTTCAACGCGGGCTCAGCGCTATAACGGCATTTCGGGCAACTAATACAAGCACAACTCATGTACCGCCTCTAATAGCTCGATTTCGGGACGTTATTGAGACGCTTTCCGCATTTCGGTCATATTTATGGTGATTAGTTCGACGAAATGCCGCTATTCGCAGTCTTTTGGGTAAACTTCCTAATTAGTTCGACGAAATGCCGTTACGGGAGTAATAAAGGGTTGTGGACACTCGCTGGAGGCATGGTGGAGGAATAAGAGAAAGACCGTCAAGCCGATAGTGGCAGGACGGCCTCTCGTTTATTATTTTATACGAGCGACATGCGGTAAAGAGGCATAAGCGTCTCGAACGTCGAGGAAGCGAATTTCAGCAAAATATCGCCGCTGCGCAGCAACATGTCATCCGCCGGAATGTGGCGGCCGATCAGCAGCTCCGCTTTCTTCACGTCGCGGAACCGGACGAGCGCCTTGTTCCAATCCTCGGCGCTCATATCTCCGGTTCTCGTCGCTTCCTTCATCGTATGGTCAAGAGAGATCATATAGTTGTCAGGCACGGAGGCGATGACGTCATCGAGCTTGTCCAAATAAGCGGTAGCAATCTGCGATTTGTTCGGCACTTCATAGATGAGCGCCAGCCACAGGAACAGATGGTCATCGAACAGGCCTAACTGGAAATGCGGATGAGATTTGTATCCGCGTTTGTTGTTGCAGATGCTGAGCCAAGTATCCTTCGGAGGATTGACCGTGCGTCTGGCGTGTTTCGCGATATGCAGATACATTTCGTCGCCGGCATGGACGGCAAGCTCGCCAGCCAGCCGTTCGCCGATAGCTTGGAATTTCGGCTGAATAAGCTCTTGAATGCCAGCCATGCGTTCCTCCAAGCCTTCCAGTTGAAATACGTCAAAATCCTCTTGCGTGAAGCCGACTAGTCCGGCTGTTGCTGTTTTCGTTGCCATAATATAATTTCTCTCCTCTATGTCTGTGATGGACTTACAAGCCCTGCAAGAGCTTCAAATAATAGATCGCAAGCTGCGTCCGATCCCGCAATTCAAGCTTGTTAAGAATTTCGGAAATGTAATTCTTAATCGTTCCTTCGCTTAGAAAGAGCGACGAAGCAATTTCCTTGTTCGACTGCCCGTCCGCTACGTGACGGACAATCTGGCATTCCGCCACCGTCAAGCCTTGCTCGGCTAAGCTTTTGCTCGCTTGATCGAATAGATAGGATGGCTCAGCCGAAGAACCGCCGCGAGGCGATTCAAGCATGCCAGCCAGTTTGCGGGCAATGTCGGGATGAATGAGCATCGTGCCTTGATGAACGGTCTTAATGCCATTAATAATTAGGCTCGGCGAAACGTTCTTAAGCAGGTAGCCGTTCGCACCATTGCGAATGGCCTGCGCAATATAATCGTCATCGTCGAATGTCGTCAGAATGAGGACGGCAGGCGGATTCGGCAAGGCACGAAGCAGCTTCGTGCCTTCCACGCCGTCGCAGACCGGCATTCGAATATCCATCAACACGACATCAACAGGGTGAACAGCCGCGAATTCGGCGGCTTCTTTGCCGTTTTGACTAACGCCGACGACTTGAAGTTCCTTATCCAGATCCAAAATCACTTGCATGCTTTCCCGAATGAACGGATCGTCATCGACGACAAGAACCTTGATCATCGTATGCACCTCCTTATTTATGGCGCTCGCATATGTAATTTTGTATCACGCCGACGCCTTCCGATTGACGTAACCTACTTCGTTAACAGCGGCAAAATAGTTGTGATGGCAAATTGCTCCGCGGTCGCAACCTCCAGTCTTCCGCCAATGAGGGCGATCCGCTCTCGCATGCCGCGTATGCCAAGTCCGGCTTCTACAGGCTCGCTTGGCAGCATGCCGTCATTCGCAACCGTCAAGGACACGCTGTCGCTCTCGAACCTGAGGTCGACGGTAATGACCGTTGCTTCGCCGTGCCTAACCGCGTTCGTTATCGCTTCTTGCGCGTTCTTGAACAATATAAGCTCCATGCTCGGGTAAATCGGCCTCGGATTGCCGTGCACCTCGAAGCGGACCTCGTAGCCTTGTCCGTCTACCGATTCGGCCATTAACCGATCCAGCGCGTAACGACGCGGTTCGCTATCGCTATCCGAAGCGAGCTTGCGCACGGTTCGGCGCATGCGCTCCATGCTGTCCTGTAATTGATCGCGGATTTGCTCGAGAATGCCGCGGGCTCTATCCGTATCGACGTCAAACAGATGCAGCGCGGCTTCCGACATCATTTTCACGCGAATGAGCCGGTGCCCGAGATCGTCATGGATATCTTTGGCAATTCGATTTCGTTCTTCGGTCTGGGCGTATTGCTCGATTTGGGCGGCGTAATCTTTCATACGGTCTTTGGCGGCATCCAATTGCTCATTGCTAATCGTGAGCGCTTCATACAGCTCTTCGAACTTAAACCTCTTTTTCTCAAAATCATTCGTAACGAAGAGCATGCCCGCGGCCGTTCCCCATAAGACGAGGAGAGAAACAATCAACTCAAGCTCTCTGCCGTACAGTCCGACCGTAAGCGCCGCACAGCCGATGGCCGTCCAAGCCGCGCACTCTCGCACGGTCGCTCCTCTGCGGAATGCCGCAATGAGCGTAGCGAAAGGCAGGAGGTATAAAATTCCGCCGTACGTATAAGAAAACCAGCTAAAGAAGACGAGCTCCGCAATCAGTATCGGTCCTGCTAATCGAGGCATGATGATGTCGGCTTTGCTAATTAAGAGGKCGATCAGTGCGAATGCGGTATACGGGGCGTATGTTCTTGCTTCAATATCTATGATGGTTACAAGTGCCRGTATAGCTATGAGCAAGCTTCGCATTCGGAGCAGTATGACATTCATATGGAATGGTCTCCCGAAACTGAATTTGTTCCCAATCTATGCTTTTTTGACGGCGTTAGCCATATCTGCTTCCATATACTGCGATAGGCGTTTTCTCATTATATCACAGACAGTCAACCTGGTCGCCGGTATCGCAGGCATGCATCATTTTGGCAAAAATGACTTTCGTCACCTCGATCTCATGACTTTGGAGACCTGACTGCATCCAGTTCCTTCCGTATAATCAGAGTTAACAAGGGCGCAAGAGAGAGGATGAACAGACATGAGTTTGGTTTCATTTCGAGATGTGGTCAAAAAATACGATACGAAGGTGACGGTCAATCATTTGTCGCTCGAAATAGGCGAAGGCGAAGTGTTCGGTTTGCTTGGTCCGAACGGAGCGGGCAAAAGCACGACAATTAGCATGCTGGCCGGACTATTGAATGCCACCAGCGGAGACATTACCGTCGGCGGTTACTCGATCGGCAAGCAGCCGCTGGAGGTCAAACGAAGAATCGGTCTCGTGCCGCAGGAGCTTGCGATCTACGAGACACTGACGGCCAAAGAAAACGTTACTTTCTTCGGAAAGCTGTATGGACTTAGAGGCAAGCTGCTTAAGGAGCGTGTGGCGGAGGCGCTGCAATTCGTCGGATTGCTGGAGAAGGCGGGCGATCAGCCTCAGACGTTCTCCGGCGGCATGAAGCGGCGGCTGAACATCGCTTGCGCGATTATGCATCGGCCGAAGCTCATTATAATGGACGAACCGACGGTCGGCATCGACCCGCAGTCCAGAAATCATATTTTGGATTCGGTGCGCGAGCTTAATAAGCTGGGTTCGACCGTTATCTATACGAGTCATTACATGGAAGAGGTTGAAGCGATCTGCTCGCGCGTAGGGATACTGGATAACGGCAAGCTCATTGCATGCGGAACGAAGGAGGAGCTGAAGCAGCAGGCTGGCCAAGACGAGAAGCTGATCTTCGAGCTCGACCGCCAGCTGGGGCAAGCG
The DNA here is from genome assembly GCF_052115185.1 of Paenibacillus sp. 2TAB19. Taxonomy (NCBI): domain Bacteria; kingdom Bacillati; phylum Bacillota; class Bacilli; order Caryophanales; family Paenibacillaceae; genus Paenibacillus; species Paenibacillus sp. 2TAB19. The sequence continues at coordinate 12,019 of NZ_JBFRGE010000038.1, forward strand.
ATGGAAGAGCTGAAGCAGCATCCGGGCGTTCGCCAGATCGATGAGCAAGACAACGGAACGACATTAGAGGTGACGGTCAAGGAGTCGACTTCGATGCTTCAGGATTTGCTGTYCATCCTTCAAAAACACGGCATTACGCTTCGGAAGCTGACGCGGGTCGAGCCGAATTTGGAATCGATGTTCCTGCAAATGACGGGTCGCACGCTGCGGGACGATTAGCGGAAATGCCGAATGCTCGGTTAACAAGCTTGGGAGGGAACGATAAATGCGGATTTGGTGGACAACGGCTTATTACGAGCTGCTTAAATACAGTCGCAAAAAATCATTGATTTTAATATTGATCGTATTGCCGCTTATTCTTATTTATATGCTCGGAAGTGCTTTCGATACGGAGATTAAGCCTGCGAAAGTGATCGTATACAACGGCGATCAGGGAGAGCTGCGGGCGAGCGTGGACGCCTTCTGGGAAAATGATGCCATCAAACCTTACGTCCGGCTTATTGCCGCGGAGGAAGAAGGAGACGTACAGCCGTCCGTGACGGAATCCGAGTCCGACTATGGCGTCGTCATTCCGACTGATTACTCCAGTCGTGTTCTAAGCGGCGAGAATGTATCGTGGCGCACGTATTCAGGGAGGTACGCGGAGAAAAATTTGGCCATCGAATMGGTCATCAACAGTTACTTAGTGGAGGTTAACAGAGAAGTGGCTGCTCAAGCCGTTCTAGGGCCGGAGGCAGGAAGCGGGCAAGCGGCATCAGGAGGAACGGGTTCGACCGAACCGTTCGTAAAGGTCGGCATGCTTGGCGTTGACAGCAACCAGATTTTCCACTCCGTATCGGCCATGCAATATTATGCGGCGACCTACTTGATCATGTTCCTTCTGTATGGCGGCATGCTGGCAGCCATCGAGCTGTTGAACCAGCATAAGAACGGCACGCTGCAGCGCATGTTCACGCTGCCGCTATCTTTCGCCGGGCTTGTTCTCGGCATCATCACGGGCTCCTTCCTCGTTGCGGGGCTGCAGGCCGTTATTATCGTCGTATTCACGACTTACGCATACGGCGTCGACTGGGGCTCGAATTACGTTTGGCTATTCCTCATCAGCTTGCTCACAACGGCTATCGGAGCGGGCATCTCGATTATCATTGCCTCCTTCGCCAAGACGGTCAAGACAACGCAAACGGTGTTCGGTATCGTGGCATTCACCATGACCTTTGTAAGCGGAGGAATGATCGCGGATATTGACGTCATCATCGGAGATGTCTCCAAGTGGACGATTAATCACTGGGCCAATGAGGGGCTCCGGGCGATTATGAACGGTTCAGGTTGGTCCGCTTATAGCCAAGCGGTAACGATTCTGGCTATTATCGCGGTCGCACTATCCGCACTTGCCGTGATCAGATTGCCTAAGGTGGTGAAGCAGGATGCCTAGTATCCATATTGCTCTGCAGTTAATCAGACGGACAATGGGCTCAAGACGGGGGTTATTCCTCAACATGCTGCTTCCGGCTATCATATTATCCGTGTTGACGGGTCTGCTCGGCGCGCAAGGTCAACAAGCCGTTATCGCTGTTGCGAATGCGGATGCCGGCGAGCTAGGCGCTTACGTAAAAGAAGCTTTATCGCGCGAAAAGCTGTATGATGTCCGCGATGTGACAGGGAGTACCGAGGAGGAAATCAAGCAGCAGGTGCTTGATGGAAAAGCCGATGCCGCCGTATTCATTCCGTCGGATTATACAGCCGCTTTGCTCGAGGGCAATCACGTTCCAGCCGTGATGTACCGGATGAATATTCAGCTTTGGAACGCCTCGCTGGCTACGACGCTGGAAGCGGAGACGAAGAAGCTGTCCGCATCCGCCGCGATGGTTGTGGGTACGGTAGGAGTCGATAAGGAGGGGATCATGCCGCTCCTCAAGGAACTATTGGCCGCGCAGGAGAAGCCGCTGGTCACGACGGAGCATGTCGGGACGAAGCTTGGCAATATTTTGTCCAGTCCGATTATGGTCGGTATTCTGCTCATGTTCGTCATGATGCTAGTCAGTCAATCCATCGGGTTCATCATGGAGGACAGAGAGCTTCGCACGATGGCGAGGATGTATACGGCGCCGGTCAGAGCGATCGACATCTCGCTCGGCAACTTTATGGGCAGCATGGCCGTCGGTACGCTGCAGCTTCTTATCGTGCTAAGCTTGACGTACTTTGTGTTCCAATACGATCCTGGCGTTTCGTTCGGCTATATGCTGCTGGTGCTTGAGTTTTTCTTGCTGGCTGCCGTCGGTCTTACGTCGGCTATTGCCGGGCTGGTCAGAGACAGCCGGCAACTTACGCAAATTAATAACCTCGTCATCATGCCAAGCTGCATGGTCAGCGGTTGCTTCTTCCCCTTGTCGATGCTGCCGACGTTCATGCAGAAGCTGGCRAACTTTTTGCCGCAGAAATGGGCTCTTCAAGCAATCGACCGGCTCGGCGGCGGCGGTAGCGTTGCGGATATCGGCTTGCAGCTAGCCATTCTGGTCTTGTTCGCGGCCGTACTCATCGCCTTCGGTTCGGCGGTGCTTAGGCCGAGCAAACAAAGTCTGTAGGCTGAAGTCGGAAGCGTCTTGACTTGTGGCAAGCGAATATTGTAAATTATTCAAAAGCTTATCTTACGATATCACAATAGCATTGACCAAGGTTATGCTGATCGGAACAACGTTCGCGACAGAGAGGAAGCCCGCCGGTTGAAAGGCTTCCGCGAATGGCCGATAGGCTCCCTGCCTTGCGAGCTGCGTTGGCTGCCAGACGATCGTTATGGGAGCTTATCGCCGGAATGTCAACATTCCGTTATTGAATGAAGAACTGCCGTTTTCTTGGGCGGTCAGAATTAGGGTGGTACCGCGAACGCATTCGTCCCTGACGAACGCGTTCTTTTTTTTATGCTCAAAATCCACGAAAATCGGGGGAATTCTCATGCGTCAAAGTAAAATGCTAATGCCTACATTACGTGAAGCGCCGGCTGAGGCGGAAGCAGTCAGCCATCAACTGCTGCTGCGAGCCGGTCTTGTCAGACAGCTTGCCGCCGGCATCTATACGTACTTGCCGCTCGGACGCCGCGTACTGCGGAAGCTGGAGGGAATCGTACGCGAGGAAATGGATAAGGCTGGCGGGCAAGAGGTGCTCATGCCGGCGCTGCAGCCCGCGGAGCTTTGGCGGCAATCCGGTCGTTATGAGGTGTATGGACCGGAGCTTGTCAGGCTGAGAGATCGTCATGATCGGGAATTCGCGCTTGGTCCGACGCATGAAGAGGTTATTACGGCGCTCTTGCGCGGCGAGATCAGTTCGTATCGCCAATTGCCGGCGACACTCTATCAGATTCAGACCAAATTCCGCGATGAGCAGCGTCCGCGCTACGGGCTGCTGCGAGGCAGAGAGTTTTTGATGAAGGACGCTTATTCATTCGATGCAGATTGGGAAGGGCTTCATCGGAGCTACATGGCCATGTATGACGCCTATCACCGCATATTCACGCGCTGCGGTCTCAACTTCCGTGCGGTAGAGGCAGATGCGGGCTCCATTGGGGGCGAAGGGGGCACGCACGAGTTTATGGCTCTCGCCGATATTGGCGAGGATACGATTGCCTCATGTACCTGCTGCAATTATGCGGCCAATCTGGAGAAGGCGGAGTACGGCATCGCACATATGGATGCCGCAGTAGTTGAACCAGAAGCGCCTAAAAGGCTGCATACGCCAGGCATCAAAAAAATCGAGCAGCTTACGGAATCGCTTGGCCATGACGCATCCGTATTCATTAAGACGCTTATCTTCGTAGCGGATGGCAATCCGGTAGCCATTCTCGTACGCGGAGATCACGAGGTGAACGAGATTAAGGTGAAGCAGGCACTGGCCGTTGACTCGCTTGCGCTCGCTGATCAAGAGACTACAGAACGGGTAACAGGCGCGCCTACAGGCTTTGCGGGACCAGTCGGACTGGCGATCCCGGTCTTTGCTGATTTTGCGGTTACGCAAATGGCTGCAGCCATTGTCGGTGCTAACGAAGCGGACTATCACCTTGCCAATATACAGCCGGGCGTTCACTTCAACAGTAAGGCGAGCGGCGATTACCGCAATGCGGCGGAAGGCGACCGATGTCCCCGTTGCGAAGAGGGGCGGCTTCAATTCCATCGAGGTATCGAAATCGGACATGTGTTCAAGCTGGGGACGAAATACAGTGAAGCGATGGAAGCCACTTTCCTCGATGCTTCAGGTAAAGCGCAGTCTCTTATTATGGGCTGTTACGGCATTGGCGTGTCGAGGCTGCTCTCGGCTGTCATCGAGCAGCATGCCGATGATCAAGGCATTGTGTGGCCGGCTTCAATCGCGCCGTACCATGTCCATATCGTGCCTGTGTCGGCAAAGGATGACACTCAGATGGCGCTAGCCTCGCAGCTGGCAGAACGACTTACGGCTGCCGGCATTGAAGTGCTGCTCGACGATCGGGATGAGCGGCCGGGCGTTAAGTTCAAGGATGCCGATCTGATCGGCATTCCGCTGCGCTTGACGGTCGGCAGGCAGGCGGCGAACGGCATCATCGAAGCGAAGCTTAGGACAGAAGCGGCGGCTAAGGAATTGACGATCGAAGAAGCGCTTACAATGGCGTCGTTGCTGAGTGCCGGTCAATAGTTGTACAGATAAGGGACAAACCGCTTAACATAGGCGGACTTGCCCCTTTTTTTTACAAACAGGCGCCCGATTCTATAAAATTAGTCAATAATCCAAGTTGCCATTACATAAGATGGAGTATAAGATAATGGTAAGAACAAATTATCAGATTATTTCGTCAACTATCATGAAGCAAGGGAGGGATTGCCGTGAACAAGAGCTATGAAGTCGAATATTGCAATCTAGAACTGCGATTTGACCGCCGGCAAATCCAAAATCTCATCCGTGATCTGATTCAGGAAGGGTACTCCTTATACTGGAGCGAGACGGAGGGCCAGTTTCTCGTATCCATCCGCACCGGCCGCAAGCTCGTCAAGCTTCGGTTTCAGCGAATGAAGAGTCGGTATAAAATTGTCGGAGATTATATCATTAAGGACGAAAAGTTGTCTGAGTTGATCGAGAAGCTGATTAATGACACGCGTGGACATGCGGTAGTGAAGCGAATCAAAGATCGTCAAATCGTCATTGAGAGCATTATGTTCGGTGAGATTATACGACTCGTGGAGGTGTCAGGTATGGAACATCGCATTATTTATCAAAAGAAGCCTTTCGTGACAATAGAGGAAATGATTAAAGCTTTCCAGTCGAAGAGAGCGGAAGAGCGAGCAATCGTCCTGCGCTACGAGCTTGATTACGAGCTGTCGATGTTGTTCGACGCGCTGCAGGACGGCAATGAGGAGGCGGCAAACGCATCGAAGGGGAAGCTGGCTGTTCTTCGAACAGAAATGTTGCAATTAGAGTTATAGAGATGAAAATTTTTTTCATACTAAAATGCTAAACGATTGAATGCTGCTCCGATGAGGCACAGCGTTTGATCGTTTTTTTGTTGTGCGGCAAGCAAAGGACAAATGCCTGGAAGCCGCGTCACGCTTGATTTTTTGATTAAATAGAAGGGGATCTTTCACGAGCGGTCAATTTTATTAGTAACCAAAAGAAATTTTTTTTCATCCAAACGGTTTTCTTCTGCCAGCAAAAGGAGTAGAATAAAGTCATTGCAAAACAAATAAATAACAAAGGATGGACGAAACCAAATGTCGAAACAGCAAATTGGCGTAATTGGATTGGCAGTAATGGGCAAAAACTTGGCACTCAATATCGAGAGCAGAGGTTTCACGGTATCGGTGTTCAACCGTTCCCGCGAGAAAACAGACGATCTTGTACAAGAAGCAGCAGGCAAAAACCTCGTTCCTACTTATACGATCGAAGAATTCGTTCAATCGCTTGAAGTACCGCGCAAAATCCTGATCATGGTTCAAGCAGGAGCAGGCACAGACGCAACAATCGACTCGCTCGTTCCGCATCTGGAGCAAGGCGACATTATTATAGACGGCGGCAACGCTTATTTCCCTGACACCGTTCGCCGCAGCAAAGACCTTGAAGCCAAAGGCTTCCGCTTCATCGGCACGGGCGTTTCCGGCGGCGAAGAAGGCGCTTTGAAAGGCCCTTCGATCATGCCGGGCGGCCAAAGGTCCGCTTACGAGCTTGTAGAGCCAATCCTTACGGCTATCTCCGCGAAAGTCGGCGAAGACGCATGCTGCACATACATCGGACCAGACGGTGCCGGCCACTACGTGAAGATGGTTCATAACGGCATCGAGTATGGCGATATGCAACTGATCTGCGAAGCTTACGACCTGCTTAAGAACGTTCTTGACGTTAGCGCCGAAGAGCTCCACGAGATCTTCACGGAATGGAATAAAGGCGAGCTCGACAGCTATCTGATCGAGATTACGCGCGACATCTTCTCCAGATACGATGAAGAGACTGGCAAACCAATGGTAGACGTCATTCTTGACTCCGCTGGCCAGAAGGGTACTGGCAAATGGACAAGCCAAAGCTCGCTTGATCTTGGCGTACCTTTGTCGATCATTACGGAATCGGTATTCACACGCTTCCTGTCCGCTATGAAGGAAGAGCGCGTTGCAGCAAGCAAAGTGCTTAGCGGTCCTGCTAAGAAGCCTTTCCAAGGCGACAGAGCGGCATTCATCGAATCCGTTCGCAAAGCATTGTTCGCATCCAAAATTTGCTCGTACGCGCAAGGCTTCGCACAAATGCGCGCTGCTTCCGAAGAGTACGGCTGGGATCTTCGCTACGGCGACATCGCAATGATCTTCCGCGGCGGCTGCATCATCCGTGCTCGCTTCCTGCAAAACATCAAGGACGCATATGATCTTGATCCAGGCCTTCGCAACCTGCTCCTTGATCCTTACTTCAAGGAAATCGTCGAGTCGTACCAAGGCGCATGGCGTGAAGTTGTATCGATCGCAGTTGCTAACGGCGTACCGGTACCGGCTTTCGCAAGCGCGATCGCATACTTCGACAGCTACCGCACGGAGCGTCTGCCAGCTAACCTGCTGCAAGCGCAACGCGACTACTTCGGAGCGCATACGTTCAAACGCATCGACAAAGAAGGCACGTTCCACTACAACTGGATTCAATCCTAATCGTCAGCGCCCGCGCTGCGATCGATTACCTTGCTTTGTTCGAGTTGATGCCGTATGAGGCTTCCCTGAGCCAATCGCGTAATCGATCGGCTTCTTGATCGCAGTAATGCTTGCGGTTAATGAGGGACATAGCCACTTCGGCAAAGTAATGAAAGTTCTGTAACAAGCGTGGCTGCGAGAGATCCATTAAGGCGGGATCCTCGTCAGCCACCTTTTTTTTGATATATTGAAGCATCCATACGACATCTGAGCGGCATAACGGATGGTCGGGATCCATTATGCGGTCGATATGCGATTCGGTTCGGTGCGGCGGAGGTAAATCCAGCTTGCTATTCATCTCTAGCTTCACTCCTGTCCGGAAGTTATGCATCTTTAACATCCATACGGCATATGCAACTTTTTTATACCCTAGTATTCAAAAAAAATGATATGATGTTGTGGAATATGTGCGAAGATACAATGGTTATAAAGGGTGGATCAGCTACAATGGAACGGCAGCTTGGCAACAAATTGATTTTGGTCGGCTTTATGGGGACGGGTAAATCAACCGTCAGCAAACTGCTCGCCGGCCGCCTAGAATGGGAACGCGTTGATGTCGACGAGCAGATCGTAAGCAGAGCAGGACAAGCGATTTCGGATATCTTCGCCGAGAGCGGGGAAGAAGGCTTCCGGGATATCGAGTCGGATGTGCTTGCGAGCATACTGGCAGATGAGGCTTCATCGGTTGTAGCTACTGGCGGCGGAGCTGTGCTTCGCGAAGCGAATCGCAACCTGATGCTGGCATCGGGACTCGTCGTTGCTCTTAAGGCGGATGCTGCCCAGATTATTGACAGAGTTCAATCGGACGACGCTCGTCCGCTGCTTCAAGGAGATGCCGCAAGCCGGGTGAATACGCTGCTCGAGCAGCGGAAGCATGCGTATGACTTTGCGCATATCACCGTGGATACGACAAGCTTGACGGCAGACGAGGTTGTAGCCGCTATAATGGAACGTTGGGGCAACGGCAAGCAGCAGTAGAGGATACTATTATAGTAAAAGGAGATCATACGAACTATGGACGTGTTAGTGACACCTACTCCAAAGCTACAAGGGGAAATTCAAGCGCTTTCCTCCAAAAACTATACGACGCGCTACTTGCTGGTAGCCGCGCTTGCTGAAGGAACAAGCACGATTTATTATCCCGCGCATAGTGAGGACAGCGATGCGATGCGCCGCTGTATCCGCGATCTTGGCGCTATCGTGGAAGAGGATGACGAGAAAATCGTCATTACCGGCTTCGGCCGCAATCCGAAGCCTGCCGAGCAGCTTGATGTAGGCAATGCGGGAGCGGTGCTTCGTTTCTTGATGGCAATCGCGGCGCTATGCCCTGACGTTACGTTTATTAACCGATACCCGGACTCGCTCGGCAAGCGTCCGCACGATGATCTGATCGAATCGCTGAGCTCGATGGGCGTTAAGATTGATCATAACGAAGGCAAGCTGCCGATTCGCATTCAAGGCGGCAAGCCGAAGGGCGGCCACATTCAAGTATCCGGCAATATTAGCTCGCAGTTCCTTAGCGCGTTGCTATTCCTTACTCCATTGCTTGAGGAAGACAGCGAGATTGAAGTGCTTCATGACTTGAAGTCGAAAGTCGTTGTAGGCCAGACGCTGGAAGTGTTGGAGCAGGCAGGAATCGTTATCCATGCCGACGAGGACTACATGCGCTTCCGCGTTCCCGGCAACCAAAGCTATGCGGCGAAGACGTACTCCGTGCAAGGCGACTACCCGGGCTCGGCTGCGATTCTGGCTGCTGCTGCGGTTACGGAATCCGACGTGATCGTACATCGTCTCGAAGAGCGCAGCAAGCAGGGCGAGCGCGCAGTCGTGGATGTACTTAAGATGATGGAGACTCCTCTGACTCATGAGAACGGCATCGTTCATGTGAAGGGCAACGGCAAGCTGAAGGCCGTTGAATTCGATGGTGACCACGCAACCGACGCTGTACTTGCGATGGTAGCGGCTGCCGTATTCGCAGAAGGCACATCGCGCTTCTATAATGTAGAGAACTTAAGATACAAGGAATGCGACCGCATAACCGACTACTTGAATGAGCTGCGTAAAGCAGGAGCGAACGTCGAGGAGCGTCAAGCGGAAATTATCGTGCACGGACGTCCCGAAGGCGTTGAGGGCGGCGTGGAGATTAATGCGCATTACGACCATCGCGTAATTATGGCGCTTACGATTGTAGGCTTGCGCTCGAAAGAGCCGATCCGCATTCGTGACGCGCATCATGTCGCTAAGTCTTATCCGATTTACTTCGACCATCTGAAGGCGCTTGGCGCGAACGTAGAATGGATTGAAGCGTAAAGGGCGCAAGAATTCGGTTATTCGAACTTACAGCAATTCAATATGATGAATTGAGGTGCGGCAATGGCCTATCAACATCCGTCTCGCGAGGAAATCAAGTCGATTCTGAAGGGAAGTACAACAATTGCAGTTGTCGGGCTGTCCGATAAGCCTGACCGTGTATCGTATATGGTATCCGAGGCGATGCAAGCCAAAGGGTATACGATTATTCCGGTGAACCCGAACGCGGAATCGATTCTCGGTCAGAAGAGCTATGCTAGTCTTAAAGAGATTCCCGTGCCCGTCGATATCGTGAACGTCTTCAGACGGAGCGAGCATACGCCGCCAGTRGCTGAAGAAGCCGTTGCGATCGGGGCGAAGACGTTGTGGCTGCAGCTTGGCATCGCAAGCGAGGAAGCAGCTTCCATTGCAGAAGCAGGCGGCCTGAATGTCATTATGGATCGTTGCATTAAGGTAGAGGATTCCATCCTTCTTCCAGACGGCAAATAATAATACGGTACAAAGAGCTTTTTAACCGCACTTCGGTTAAAAAGCTTTTTTGTTGTGTCCTTACCGGACCGGCAGGTTAGACGAGCACGACTCTTTCCGCTATGCTTATAAAATAAAATAGTAATGCTGGGAGGGAATTGCCAGTGAGCGATACGATACTGATTGTAGAGGACGAGCGCCGGATCGCCCGTTTGCTGCAAATCGAGCTCGAGAGCGAAGGGTACGGGGTAAGGCTTGCGCCAGATGGCGTGGAGGGCTGGGCAGAATATAAGGCAGGGGGAATCGCCCTCATTTTGCTCGATGTGATGCTTCCAGGGATTAGCGGAATTGACCTGCTGCAGCGTATTCGCGCTGTGGATGCAAACACTCCCGTCATTATGCTCACTGCCAAGAGCGCATTATCGGATAAAGTAACCGGTCTTGATCTGGGCGCTAATGATTATATGACGAAGCCGTTCGAGATGGAGGAGCTGCTCGCCCGCATTCGCGCAGCCTTGCGCAAAGCTGCCGGGCAAGTCACGGGGGACCAGCAGCCCGGCCAGTGGATGACGGCGTCCGATCTCCGGTTGAACGAAAGCACGCGCGAGGTGGAGCGGGCCGGGCAGTCGATTACACTTACTCAGCGGGAGTTCGACCTGCTAGCCTATTTGCTTCGCAACAAAAAACTGGTCTTAAGCAGAGATCAGCTGCTCGCCGAGGTATGGGGTTATGATTATGCGGGCAATACGAATGTCGTGGATGTTTATATCCGCTATGTACGCAAAAAAATAGACGAAGGCTATGATACGGAGCTTATCCATACGGTGCGGGGCATCGGCTATTGCATTAAGGACGCGACATGAAGCTGCGAAGCAAAATACATCTGTATTCGTCGGTATTGTTCACGGTGCTGCTGCTGCTTGCCAATGCAACGGTATACACCATGTTCTCTTCCATGATGCTGGAGCGCGAGCTGAACAATCTCGCGGCGGAAACCCGCCAGTCGGCAACTGCATTACGTCAGGCAGACCACAATGCTGCATTAGTGGAGCTGCTTCGCGCATACGTGCCGCTTAACGGCATGCTTAGGTGGGTGCCTGAAGGGGCGGACGGCGGCGGAACGCTCGTTACTTCAGCCTCGGAAACAGATTTAAGCCGCCAAGCGGCTGTATATTCCAGCGAGCAGAAGCAGCATCGATTGAATATCGCGGGCAAAAGCTACGGCTTCGTGTCCATTCCGGTTATCGGAGGGGATGGGGCGGTTGCGAACGTGCAGGCGACGGCGAGTCTCGAGGAGCTTAAGGAGCTGCTGCGGATATTGCGGCTTGTGCTGATCAGCGTTTCGGCAGCGGTGCTGATACCTGTGCTCGTTTCCAGCGTCGTATTAGGCAAGGTGCTGATGCGTCCTATTTCTGCTATGACGAGAACGATGCGTCAAATTGCCCGCAGCGGCGAGTTCGTCAAGCTGAAGCAGCAGGGACGCTCCCGCGACGAGCTCGTGGAAATGGGAGAAACGTTCAATGAGATGATCGGGCTGCTGGAGGAAAGCTTTGCGAAGCAGGAGCAATTCGTGTCTAACGCTTCGCACGAGCTGAAGACGCCGTTAACGATTATCGAAAGCTACGCCAGTCTGCTCAAGCGAAGAGGACTTGATCGGCCGGAGCTGTTCGAGGAATCGATTGAAGCGATCCATTCCGAAGCCGTGCGAATGAAAGGGATGACGGAACAGCTGCTGCTGCTCGCGACGTCCCGGCGGGAGTGGAAGGTGGAACGGGAGCCGCTGGAGCTGCTGCCGTTCGCCGAGCAGACCGCCGAGTTTTTCCGCAGCGCATATAAGCGCGATGTCCGGGTGGCAGCGCTGGATCTTGCTGACGTGACGGTTAGCACGGATCAAGACATGCTTAAGCAGATTCTTTTCATTTTGTTGGACAACGCTCGCAAATACAGCAGCGAGATGATTCAACTTGAGGTGGGACGCGTGCAGAATGCCGGGTATATACGAGTGAGGGATCATGGAATCGGGATTCCTGCAGAAGATCTCAAGCAAGTATTCGAGCGCTTCTATCGCGTCGATAAAGCCCGCAGCCGGGATCAGGAGCCGGTGGGAGGCGCAGGGCTCGGCTTGTCGCTTGGCAGGGAGCTTGCGCACGCCATTAGCGCCGAGCTTGTGCTGGAAAGCGTGCCTAGCATTGGCACGACGGCAACAATCGTCATTCCTATCCAGGCGTCAGCCGGTCGTTCTCAGTAAATTGTAAGAAAAGGGAGCTAGAATAGACGGTATAAAGGAACGACTGGAGGGATGGATTGCATGAATTACGCAAAATGGCGGCTCGGTACAGCGGCAGCAGCCGTCATCGTTATTGTTGCCGCTGCAGCGATTTATTTGGTGGTCCGGGCCGATAGCTCGCCCGAACTTACGCTAGCTGCGGCCGAGGAGGAGGTACTCGGACAATATTCGGGTGAGATCGTTGGAAGCAAACCGTTAGGCGAAGGGTACGCGATCCAGCTCCGATCAACGCAAGGTTTGTATGAGCTGACAGTCGAACCGGCGGGTATTGCCGCTATTCGAACGTTGGAACGCTACGGCATTGAAGAAGGGGGCGCGTCTCCGGAACCGGGTTCGCCCGAACCGTCGCTTTCGCCTCCGCCAACGGCGACGCCTAAGCCGACTCCTCCTCCACCTGCAAGCAGTCCGTCAACCAATCCGTCCATTCTGATTACCGAGCAGAAGGCAACCGAGCTGGCTCTGGGCAAAATTCCTGGCAGGGTCAAGGATATCGACATGGAGCAAGAGGGCGGAAAGTGGTACTATTTCGTGGAAATCGAAAACAAAGACGGACGTGAAGCGGACGTACAGCTGAATGCCGCTTCCGGTAAGGTCGTATCTGTAACTTGGGACGACGATGACGACTAGCTTTATCATCAAATTCTAATGTTTCTGTAATGGTTCTCTTAGATTGCGGGTGTAAGTTATAGATGTAGCAGCAAGAGCCGGCAACGGTTCGCAATCAGAGAATGGTAAAGGAGATGTTAGAGTATGATGAATAGAAAAATCTGGATGATCGGATTGGGACTTATCGTGGCGCTAGGAGGGGCGAGCGCGGCCGTGGCTGCCGAAGGGGCAACTTCCTATATCGGCAAGACCAAGGCGAAGCAAATCGTCTTAAACGCAGCTCCAGGGACCGTGACGGATATTGAATTGGAGCGTGAACGCAACACGGTGTACTACGAGGTGGACATCGACCGCAAGGACACCTTCCAGGAAGTGGATGTCCATGTAGATGCGGCAACCGGTAAAGTGCTGAAGGTTAAAAACGATGACGATGATGCTCCGCGTACTACGGTTGCACCAACAACGTCGCCGACAACAGCACCGTCAACAGCACCGTCAACAGCACCGACAAGTGCTCCGTCAGCCGAATCGGCATCGACGACGATTACGAAAGAACAAGCCGGCAAGCTGGCTCAGCAGAAGGTGAAAGGCGAAGTCATCCGGGTGGAGACAGATTGGGATGACGGCATCAAGAAATTTGAAGTCAAGCTAAGAACAGCTGCAGGAAGGGCAGAAGTGGACATTGCAGCCGCAACAGGCAAGGTACTGGATGTCGATTACGATAATGATGATGACGACAATGACGATGACGATGATTACGATTCTGATGATGACAAGCATGATGACGACGATCGTGATTAATCCCATGGATCAAGCGCGAGTACCGAGGCTGACGAAACCTCAGGTGCTTGCGTTTTTTTTGACGTATAGGAAAGTATATGATTTTGCACATACGTTCTCTATACGTTTCGACGAAGCGTTGGCGTCCATAGATAGGACGCCGCTAGGAATGATTTCAAACAGCTAGACTAAAGAGAGGCGGGTTTTGTTTTGACAAAACGGACATATGCGCTTAACATCGTAATAGACATTTTGGTTCCATATCACAATAGACGCAAACGGTTAGGGGGTGCGTAATGATCTCCATTGGGAGCTTTCAACAGCTCGGCAGAGCGATCATGCTGCCGATGGTTGTGCTGCCTGCGGCAGCTATATTTTTAAGCTTAAGCACGCTGCCATGGGATATGGTCGGGATGCCCGGCATGTCCGGCTATTTGCAAGCGGCGAGCGAAGCTGTATTTATGTTTTTGCCTTACATATTTGCCGTCGGCATCGCGCTGGGCATGACAGGCAATGCGTTGTCGGCCGGTATGGCTGCCCTTGTTGGGATGTTTATTTACGAAGGGATTACGGGCTCCGTAGAAGCGCAGATTGAGCCGACCGTGCTCATCGGCACCCTTATAGGCGTGGCATCGGGTTTAAGCCATGCACAGTTCAAAAATCTTAAGCTGCCTGAGTACATACAGTTTTTTGGCGGTCCTCGGTTCGTACCGCTGTTCGTCAGCTTTATTTCKCTTCTGTTCTCAATAGGAATGGTCGGTGTAGCTCCTTATTTGCAGCAGTTACTGATTGATCTTGGCGACATCGTTGCCTCAGGCGGCGGATTCGGCGTGTTCTTGTACGGCTTCGTTCATCGAATACTCGTCGTATTCGGCCTGCACCATCTCGTCAGCCATGTGTTCTGGTTCCAGATTGGCGGCTATGAGACAGCAACAGGCGAGATGGTCTATGGCGATTTGCCGCGTTTCTTCGCCGGCGATCCAACGGCCGGATCATTCATGGCGGGTATGTACCCTACGATGATGTTCGCATTGCCTGCGATTGCGTTCGCGATCATTCATGAAGCGCGCGAGGATTTGAAACCGAAAATCCGCAAAACGTTTATGTATGCGGCATTGTCTTCTTTCTTGACAGGGGTTACCGAGCCTGTCGAATTCGCTTTCTTATTCGTAGCGCCGTACTTGTACGTCGTTCATGCGATTCTGTCGGGCGTTATTATGTGGGTAACGTATGAGTTAGGCATTAAACACGGCTTTTCGTTCTCGGGCGGCGCGATCGATTACCTTATTAATGAACATTTGGCTACGCGCGGGTGGCTGCTCATTCCGATTGGCATCGTCGTTGGTTTGGTTTATTATTTTCTGTTCCGCTGGGCGATTCGGAGATTCCGCATTCCAACGCCGGGACGCGAGGAAGGGTCGCAGCTCGATGAATGGGCAGGCGATATTCCTTACCGCGCGCCGCTCATTCTCCAAGCGATCGGCGGCAAGCAAAATATCGTGCAAATGGAGTCCTGCATTACTCRCCTGCGGCTTAAAGTATCAAACGAGAGGCTAATAGATACGAACGCACTGCGCAATCTCGGCGCGGCAGGCGTTATCAAGCTTGGAGGAGGGCATGTTCAAGTCGTCTTCGGGACCTATTCCGAGCTTATACGCGAGGAAATGAACAAGACGATCCAGCGCGATCAGGCGCAAATCTTGTTCAATTCCCCGATGCAGGGCAGAATGATTCCGCTCGAGGAAGTGCCAGATCCAATCTTCGCCGGCAAGCTTGTCGGACAAGGGGTGGCCTTCATTCCCGACCGAGGGGAGCTCGTATCGCCGGTCAAGGGTGTCGTCATTCACATTTATCCGACGATGCACGCCATAGGCATCAAGACTGGGGAAGGACTTGAGGTGCTGCTTCATATCGGTATCGATACGTCGAAGCTTGCTGGCAAGTCGTACTTCAACGCTGTCGTGAAAGAAGGGGACGAGGTTACGCCGGGCATGCTGCTTATCCGCTTCGATCTGCAGCGCGTTAAGAAGGAGAGCAAGTCGCTTGCAACTCCAATGGTCATTACGAACTCCGATCTCGTACACTCCTGGCGCTTTGCGCCGTTCAAAGCGGTGAAGAAAGGTCAGTCTTCGGTGATGTCGGTTGTACTTAAAGAGAGAAATGGTGGAGGGGAAGCACAATGATTCAAGGAATAGGAGCGTCAGCAGGCATTGCGATCGGGAGAGCGTTCGTGCTGCCTAATTGGGAGTGGGAGCTTCCGGAGCAAAAAATTGACGTTGCCGATTTTGCGCGGGAGTTCGAGCGTGTATATGAAGGCATTCGGACGTCCAAAGTCGAAATCGAGCAAATCAAGGATGAGCTTCGAGAGGTTGTCGGTTCGGAGGAGACGCATATATTTGACGCGCATCTCGCTATTTTGGACGATCCTGTATTCATGAATGAAATTCAAGGCATCATCCAGCGCCAATACAAGGCGGCTGAAGTTGCTGTGAAGGAAGCGATCGATCATTTCGTGACGATGTTCGATCTGCTGGACGATGAATATATGAAGGAACGCGCGCTGGACATTAAGGATGTCGGCAACCGGCTGCTCAAGCACTTGTTAGGCGCACCGGAAATTACGCTTCCTTCCGACACGCAGCCATTTATTCTGATAGCGAAGGAGCTGTCCCCTTCACAGCTCGCTCATATTAATCCACAGCATGTGCTTGGCATTGTGACGCTGCAAGGCAGCACGACTTCCCATTCTGCCATAATGGCGCGAGCGCTAGGCGTTCCGCTAGTCGTTGGCGTCGAGATCTCTTTAGAGGAGCCGCTTCAGACCGGTCAGACAATCATAATCGACGGTAGTGACGGCAAAGTATTCATGGAGCCGACGCAACAAATTATTGAGACCTACACGCAGCTGCACAGCCGGCAGAAGGAGGCGAAGAAGAAGCTTCATAACATTGCTGGACATCGCCCGATGACGCCGGACGGCAAGACGCTGGAGCTTGCTGCTAACATCAGCTCCCTCAAGGAGCTGGAGATTGCGATGGCAAGCGGGGCGCATGGCGTTGGTTTGTTCCGAACCGAATTTCTATACATGGACCGCAATCGATTCCCAAGAGAAGATGAGCAGTTCGACGTATATAAAGGTGTAGCCGAGAAGTTGGCAGGAGATGCGCTCGTCATTCGAACGCTCGATATCGGCGGCGACAAGCAGCTTGATTATTTCGAGCTTCCGGAAGAGGACAATCCGTTCCTTGGCTATCGTGCGATTCGTATATCGCTTGATCGGCAGGACTTGTTCAAGACACAGCTTCGAGCGATTCTTCGAGCGAGCCATTACGGTCAGGTGAAGCTGATGTACCCGCTTATTTCCTCGGTCGACGAAGTAAGAGCGGCGAATGCCATACTGGAACAAGCGAAGCGGGAGCTGGAGCAGGAAGACATCCCATACGATAAAGAAATTAAGATCGGGATTATGATTGAGGTTCCTGCAGCGGTCATGATAGCCGACATGCTCGCGAAGGAGGTTGACTTCTTCAGCATCGGAACGAATGATCTCGTTCAATTCACGTTAGCGGTCGATCGGATGAACGAGGAAATTTCACATCTGTATGAGCCATTCCATCCTGCGCTGCTTCGAATGCTGATGTTGACTGTAGACGCGGCAAAGCGCAATGGAATCAAAGTAGGCGTATGCGGTGAACTGGCGGGGGATTTGCGGGCGCTGCCGATATGGCTAAGCCTAGATGTCGAGGAACTGAGCATGTCCTCGCACTCGATCTTGCCTGTGAAGGAGAGACTGCTCAGCACGACGCAGAATGAGAGCCGCGAGGTGCTCCATCAGGTGCTGGAATGCCGCACAAGCAATGAGATTATTGATGTGCTGACTCGTTTCATGGAACGTGTGGACGTAAAGACAGCGAATGGTTAACCCATTCGCTGCTCTAATGCGTCTACGAAAGCCTTTGCGTATTCCGGCAGATCCGGCGGACGTCTGGCCGATATGAGATTGCCATCGACAACGACGGCTTCATCATACCAGGTCGCGCCTGCGTTCTCCATATCGTCGCGAATGCCCGGAGTCGACGTGACTTTGCGTCCTTCGAGTATTTTGGCAGAGATGAGCACCCAGCCGGCGTGGCAGATTTGTCCGATCGGCTWATTTTGCGCATTTAGCTCTTGTACAAGCTGGAGCACCTTCGGATAACGGCGGAGCTTATCCGGCGCCCATCCGCCAGGAACGAGCAAGCCGATGATATCTTCGCTGCTCACCTCATCGAACGAGAGGTCGGCAACAGCGGGAACGCCATACTTGCCGATATGCTTCTTGCCCTTCTCGGGTCCAGCATAGAGCACCGTTGCTCCGGCTTCACGGGCGCGATATACCGGATACCACAATTCCAAATCTTCAAATTCATCATCCAGCAAGCAAATGACCGTCTTATTATGTAAGGACATTTCGATTTTCCCCTCCAACGTGTACGTTTAACCATCTCTATTATTGTAGCGAAGGAGTTTCAATGAAGCAAACAGAACAAATAATGATGCAGACTCAACGGCGTATTTCCATTTATCGATTTATTCCCGCTTTCCTTTGGATGGCGATTATCTTTATATTATCCTCACGAACAGGCGAACAGCTGGATACCGTGCTTCCGCTGTTTCAGAAGCTGTTCCCATTCATGGATAATTTCAATTGGGGTCACTTTGTTTCCTACTTTTTGCTTGCCATGCTGCTCGACTATGGTTTTGGACGCCGCTCGGAGCTTTTATCCTACAAGCTGCTCGTGATCTTATTATGCGGCTTATACGGCATTACTGATGAGTATCATCAGTCATTCGTTGGAGGCCGGATGCTTGATCCGCATGACCTAAGGAACGACCTAATTGGAGCAACTATATGGGTTGTTATCGGGTTACTGCCGCCCGTGAAGCGGTTAAGATCGAAGTTGTCCAGAGCGAATAGTCAATAGGCTGGCGATTAACGCTTGTTGCCTGCTGTAGTAAAAATTACATAGACGACACAAGAAGGATTTTTTGCGAAAAAGGTCRAATTACCTATCTATCTCTTTGTGCCTAGATTTCTACTTAGGCTCAAGCTGCCATGAGAAGGAGTGGACCACTTTGCAAAAGCGGTGTCATTGCGGCGACATTATGACGATGAAGCTGCGAACAGTTATATTTTCCGGAAAAGTAGAAATTGATAACGTTCCGATATTCTCCTGCACGATATGCAACCGGAGCGAGGTTATTCCCGAGGTTAAGCCCGATTTGACTGGACTAATCGCCCAGCTAGGGGCAGAACCCGATAAGCAAACGTTTTTGTTTAACGAATGCAATGAATGGGCAAGTTTGTTAGTAGAAGCGAAATCCTATAAGCAGCATACGGATCGCAGCGCGGTCGAGCGCCTCTTCGAGGAGCGCGTCAATCAATTGCTAGATCTATATTTGCTTGCGCAAACGCTGAAGGACGAAGCATGGATTCAAGATTTGGATAAGCGGTTGAAACAGCTTAGCCGCCGCACGCTTCTTACATAACGGTACAACGACTGCACTTTTAGCCAGATCTACCCGGGTGGGCGATGTGTAATTAAATCGTTCATACGGCTATTTTACTTACACCGTAAGCGTAAACGATAAGCGTTAACATTGCGAAAAGTAATATTTTGTCGTATCATTACTGTAATATGCGGCGTACGTAACAATAAAAATCTGAGCTAATGGAGAGAAGGACCGTGACTGTAACCATTTATGATGTAGCAAGAGAAGCAGGAGTATCCATGGCAACGGTTTCTCGGGTTGTGAACAACAATCCTAACGTAAAGCCTGCAACACGCAAGAAGGTATATGAGGCGATTGAACGGCTAGGATATCGTCCGAATGCGGTCGCACGCGGATTGGCAAGCAAGAAGACGACAACGGTAGGCGTCGTCATCCCCGATATATCGAATGCTTTGTATGCAGAGGTAGCCAGGGGCATAGAAGATATAGCTAATATGTATCATTATAATATTATTTTGGCTAATGCGGACAAGAAGAAGGACAAGGAGATTCGCGTTATCAATACGCTGCTAGAGAAGCAAGTCGACGGTTTGCTGTTTCTAGGAGCGCCTGTAACCGAAGAGCACTTGCAAGCGTTCAAGACGGCCAATGTGCCAATCGTGCTATGCGCGACTACGGATGAGAGCGGACAAGTTCCATCGGTAGACATTAATCACGAGAACGCTGCTTTCGACGCAGTCATGAGCTTGGTTGGGAAAGGCCACAAGCGCATTGCGATGATTAGCGGAACGCTGCAAGACCCGGCTAACGGCTATGCTCGTTTCCAAGGATATAAGCGCGCGCTGGAAACTTCCGGCATTCCATATGACGATTCACTCGTTCGAATCGGCAACTATCGTTATGAGTCCGGTGCTGACGCAATGAAATATTTCATTGAGCTTTCTGAACGTCCTACGGCCGTATTTTCAGCTACGGATGAGATGGCGATCGGCGCTATTCATGCGATTCAAGATGCGGGACTGAAAGTGCCTAACGACTTCTCCGTTATTAGCGTGGACAATAGCCGTATGGCTTCAATGGTAAGACCGCAGCTAACAGCTGTAGCTCAGCCTATGTATGATATTGGCGCAGTATCGATGCGTTTGCTTACGAAGCTGATGAAGAAGGAAAACGTGGAACAATCTCAAGTGGTTTTGCCTCATGAAATGGTTGTGCGTCAATCAGTTGGAGGAATTTAATAGAAATGCCGTTTAACAAAATCGGAATTATTGGCGCTATGGTTGAAGAAATTGAATTGCTGCATAAGCATACGGAAGTAGCTTCCGAGGTGACGAAGGCAGGGATTACGTATTACGAGGGCAAACTGCACGGCAAGGAAGTTATCTTCTGCAAGTCGGGTGTAGGTAAAGTGAATGCCGCCGTATGTACGCAAATTTTGCTTGATCTCGGTGCAGACTGTGTGTTGTTCACAGGCGTTGCAGGCGCGGTTGATCCCAGGCTTAACATCGGCGATATCGTCGTATCGACAACCAGCATTCAGCACGATATGGATTGCTCGCCGCTTGGCTTTGCTAGGGGCACGATACCTTTCCATAACCGTTCGGAGTTTCCTGCCGACGACAGATTGATCGAGCTTGCTGTATCGGCTAGCGATCGTCATTTCCCAGGCCGCAGTCTAAAGGGAATCGTATTGTCTGGCGATCAGTTCATTGCAAGCCGCGAGGCGGTCAAGCTGCTGCATGAGACGTTCGATGGCGCATGTGCAGAGATGGAAGGCGCGTCCGTTGCGCAAGTTTGCGACATGAATGGGATCCCATATGTCGTCATTCGTTCCATGTCGGACAAGGCCGATGGATCTGCTCATGTGAATTTTGCGCAATTTACGATTCAAGCCGCCAATAACTCGTACCAGATCATTGATGAGATGGTCAAGCATATGTAATTATTATGATTAGACACATAAGCACCCGCCAGTTGATCGCTTTCGATCGACCGGCGGGTGCTTTTTAATTATCTCCCTTAGAGCTGTATCAGCCTTTTGATTGGAATTTCTAAATTGCATGAGATACAGGCAAAACATAATTCTATTAAATAGTTCTACAAATCCTGAATGGCAATTTGCTGCGTCACGCGATTTTTGAGTGTAATTTCTTCACGTCGCGGAATAGGCGGGATGTGCGTCAGATCATCCAACCAGTGTGAAGGAAGCTCATGCGGACATGAAGATGACCAGTGCTCCAGCCAATCCGCTGGCAGTTGCGGCATTGTAAGAGTGTCTTGGAGCTCTGTCGTTACAGGATGCTCGGTCATCGTCAGCCACACGAGCGCCCAAGCTCTTGGAACGACACGCCATATATCGTAACCTCCGCCGCCAAGCGCAACCCACTTGCCGTTCGTATAATCATGCGCGAGCTCATGAATGATGGCCGGGATTTCCCGATAGATGCGCATGCTGCAATGCATATGGGAGAGAGGATCATAGGCGTGAGCGTCGCAGCCATGCTGGCTGATGATGACATCCGGCTTATGAGCGGCAATGACTTTGCGAAGCGTCACATTAAAGCTCTCCAGCCATGAGTCATCTTCGGTATAGGGCTCGAGCGGCACATTGAAGCAAGCGCCAAAACCGCTATCCGCGCCTTTCTCATGAACGAAGCCCGTTCCCGGGAACAGGAAACGCCCGGTTTCGTGAATCGAATAGGTGCATACGTCCTGATCGGCATAGAATACCCACTGTACGCCGTCGCCATGATGGACGTCCGTATCGATGTAGAGCACTCTTGCGCCGTATGTACGGCGTATATGTTCGATTGCGATGGCGGCGTCATTGTAGACACAGAAGCCCGATGCGCGCTCAGGGAAGGCGTGATGCAAGCCTCCAGCGAGGTGGAACGCATGAAGCGACTGTCCGCTCATGACGGCATCAGCAGCGGCTACGGAGCCGCTAACGATCGCAGAAGCGGCTTGATGAATGCCGGCAAAGAACGGGGTGTCTTCGGTTTGCAGACCGTATTTCTCGGCAAGCGTGTCGCTATTATCGACAGATGCGCTTAATTTCGTAACGGCGTCCACGTAATCCTGCCTATGCACTAACGCAAGAAGCTCCTCATTTGCGCTTAGATGGGGCTGCCTGATTTGATCGTCCGTCAACGCGCCCATTCGTCTCAGCAGATCAATCGTCAATGTAAGACGCATCGGATCAAAGGGATGCTCCTCTCCGAATTTATAGTTCTCGGAACCCGGATGGTGAAAAAATATTGCGTTTGCTTTTGAAGACATTCCCCTTATAGCCTCCTAGAAAGGTTAAGCCTATATCTTAAGCTCTAACCGTGTTAGTACATGAATCGCTGACGGAACCGGACGCGGTCGAATTGTTCAACGGAGCTTAGCGGCACTTCCTTGCCGATCTTCACCATTAGACAGTTAGCAGGGTGGGAGCAAATCTCGGGATCATCCGTTGCGAACCAGATCATGCCTACCGACTTCATCAGCTTCTCCATCATATTGCGATATTCCCATACATTAAGCTTCGTACCCTCTAAGTCCCAATGCCAATAATATTCGGTTGTAAATACAATCATATTGTCCAGCTGTTCTTCAGCAAAAGCGAGATTTATCATCTTCTTGCCGAGTCCATACGAGCGGTAATCGTCAGCAACCTCAATCGCGCCGAGCTCGATTAGGTCGTKCATCCCGCCCTCAGACCAGCGCTCAAGCTCATCTGCATAATGGAATGTTACATAACCGACAATTGTATCTGCTTCCCGTACGAGTATAATTCGTCCCTCGTCAAGCGCTGCGATTTCTACCAAAGCCTCATGCTGGTCGCGCGGCCTTCTGAACGCGTCAAGCGCAGGATGCATAACGAGCTGTGCAACTTGCTCAGGCGGTACAGGACCTTCAATGACAAGCTCACGATTGCCAGGCAGCTCGATACGCTCATGCTGCAACCGTTTTCGATGTTCCAAAGCAAATCCCCCTTTCGTCTACTCATGCAGCCCGTGCTCAAGGCGATGCTCTATTAATGGTTATAACAAACATTGCGGGAAATGAAAAGCATAGTCGAGATGAAAAAGGTTATGCTATAATAGTTGTGGCGGTTAAATGCCATACGAATCGTTTAGGTTAGTCGGCTTGTTTGCCTGCAAGAATAGACTACTTTATGAAAGCGTATTCTATGGTAACAATAGACAGATTTGATGGGAGAGTGATAGAATGATCAACTTGCATCAAGAGCGTATTCCAGCAACGGCGACAAATGCGAATTTGACGAACTATGAGGATGCGGCAGCTAACTTTAGATGGGAACAAATCGAAAGTCAATTCAGCTGGTATTCAACTGGCAAAGTAAACATGGGTTATGAAACGATAGATCGTCATGTGGAGCAGGGCAAAGGAAGCAAAATCGCGCTTCACTACAGCGACAACGACCGCGATGAGTCCTACACGTATGAGGATCTTAGCAAGCAGTCGAATCGATTCGCGAATGTGCTTCGGAAGCATGGCATAACGAAAGGCGAGCGTGTATTTATTTTCATGCCTAGAACGCCTGAATTATATTTCAGCGTGCTCGGCGCGCTGAAGGTGGGTGCAATCGTTGGACCGCTGTTCGAAGCATTTATGGAGACAGCTGTAAAAGATAGACTGCAAGACAGCGAAGCAACGGCAATCGTTACGACTCCTTCCTTGCTTGGACGGATCAAACGCGAGGAGCTGCCTGCGCTTAAACATATTTTCGTATTCGGCAACGACGTACAAACGGAAGACGGCATACTGGATTTTGCCGCTGAGATGAGCCAAGCCTCGGAGGAAGCTGAGATCGAATGGCTTGATCGAGAAGATGGTCTGATCCTGCATTATACATCCGGATCAACCGGCAAGCCGAAGGGTGTATGTCATGTTCAGAACGCAATGATTCAGCATTATTATACGGGCAAGATCGTACTTGATTTGAAAGAAGACGATGTCTATTGGTGTACAGCGGATCCAGGCTGGGTAACGGGCACTTCGTACGGCATCTTCGCTCCGTGGTTGAATGGCGCTACAATCGTCATTCGCGGCGGCCGCTTCAGCCCTGGCGACTGGTACGGCGTCATTCAGAAGTATGGCGTAACCGTATGGTATAGCGCTCCGACGGCCTTCCGGATGCTTATGGGGGCTGGCGATGACGTCGTAACACAATACGATCTATCCAGCCTGCGTCATGTCTTGAGCGTTGGCGAGCCGCTTAATCCAGAGGTTGTCCGCTGGGGGATGAAAGTATACGGCCAGCGTATTCATGATACGTGGTGGATGACGGAAACAGGCGGTCAGCTAATCTGCAACTACCCGAGCATGGATATTAAGCCTGGCTCCATGGGCAAGCCAATTCCAGGTGTATCAGCCGCGATCATTGACGACAACGGCAATGAAGTGCCGCCGTATCGCATGGGTAATCTGGCTATACGCACTCCATGGCCTTCGATGATGCGCAAGATTTGGAACAACCCGTCCAAATACGAGGAATACTTCCGCTTGGAAGGCTGGTATGTATCAGGAGACTCCGCTTATATGGACGAAGACGGTTACTTCTGGTTCCAAGGACGGATTGATGACGTTATTAATACGTCCGGCGAGCGGGTAGGACCTTTCGAGGTCGAGAGCAAGCTGGTCGAGCACCCAGCGGTAGCGGAGGCAGGCGTAATTGGTAAGCCTGACCCGATGCGCGGCGAGATTATTAAAGCGTTTATCGCCTTGCGCGAAGGTTACGTCGCTTCCGAAGAGCTTAAGAAAGAAATCTCGCAATTCGTTAAGGTTGGCTTGTCCGCTCACGCGGCTCCGCGCGAGATTGAGTTCAAGGATAAGCTTCCGAAGACGCGAAGCGGCAAGATTATGCGCCGTGTGCTGAAGGCTTGGGAGCTCAACTTGCCGACTGGCGATTTATCTACAATAGAGGACTAATCTTATAATGAACGAAGGCGGTGCAGGAAAGATCCTGCGCCGCCTTCATTTGTTCTGTACAGTTTACCGCTGGAACAGCTCGATCCGCTCGTTGTCAGGGCCGCTGACGAAGAAGTAGCGGTAACCATTCGGCAAAGTCGTAATATCCTCATCAACGAATGGAACTTCCAGCAGCTTCAGACGCTCGAACTCCGCCTCAATATCGTCCACCTTGACCGCAAAGTGATGCACCTTGCCTTCGATCGGCAGATCGCCGTTGTAGCCTTGAATGAGCTCCAGATCGGTTTCGTCCGAATGTCCGAACCCCAGGAATGCAAGCTGGATTACGCCATTTGTATGCGGGACGCGGCCCTTCTCCTCAAATCCGATTACTTCCGTATAGAATCGGATGGAGGCTTCGATATCTTTAACCATTACGCCTACATGATCGATACGTTTATTAGTCAAAACAACCATTCCTTTCATTTGTTATTCGAATTAATTCTGCTCTATGTTAACGATCTATTTCTCAGCTGTCAAGTCGGGATTGTATAATTAAAGTAAAAACGGTATCCCGCTGCAAGCCAATGGCTGAGGGGATACCGTTTCTTATCGCTAATTAACAACGATGATTTGAGAAGGTGCGGATTGGCCGCTTGCGTTCTCAGAGGTTACGTAGAATGCGCCAGTTACGAGTACATCGATATACTCGAACTGCGATTCGCTAGTGGAGCCGATTAAGGAATACTGTCCGTTGTTGCCCGGACTATGGTAGATATGGTACTGCGTAACTTGATCCGATACGGAGTTCGGCGTCCAGCTAAGCGTGACGCTAACTTCGTTCTTGTTAGCTTGCAAGCCTTCCGGAGCAGCTGGAGCATTGCCGCTAGGCTGCTCTGTACCGCCGCCAGGCTCTTCGCCGCCTTCCCCAGGGCCAGTAGGCAGCTCAGGAATGGCTGGGGCGTCACCGTAATGAACCATCAAGCTAGGCTGAGATTCGTTGCCTACGACATCGACAGAGGTAACATAGAAGCTGTAGCTATGCGCGTTCGACGCGTATAGCTTCGCCTTGTACTCGTTGCCGGCAGGTATCGATTCGCCCTCTTTCGTAGGCGCGTTACCGTCAATTGCTTTGTACACACGGTAGCCGACAACATCCTTCGCTGCACTATCGGTGAACGTTAGAATGAGCACGCCGTCGGCTTGATTTAGCCTTACATTGCTCGGAGGCGGAGGCGCTGCGCCATCGTCTACACGAGGATCGGGTTTGGATGGCGCGTCATTAGCCGCATCCTTCGGCAAGTAGACCGACATCGGCCGTCTGCTCTTCGCAGGAAGCTTCGCTTGCGCTGCGTTGATCTCATCCATTAGCGCATCAAGCGGTTTCTTGCGCTTGACAACGATTTGCTCCTTCAGCATATCGAGCGGAGTAGCCGGATTCGGCACATAGTTGACGCCTTCATAGGTTATGAAAGCCATCTTCACAAGTGATTCGTCAACCGCCTTCGGCACATATTTTTTGTTGAACCAGTCGGTTACAAGCATGCCTGCTTCTTTCGTCAATTGAGAAGGAAGCAATCCGCTTGCGCTGGATACAGTAGCCTTCACAATGCCGTCCGGTTTATTGAACTTATCCGTAACGAGCAGCTCAGGTTTCTTTTCTACAAGCTGATCCATAATCTTTGCCCAGATTGCCCGAGCGCGTTTCTTGCCTTCGGTCGAGAGAGAGTTGATCTGCTCCTCGTAGCCCGCCCATACGCCGAGCGTAACGTCCGGCGAGAAGCCCATGAACCATACATCGCCGTAGCTTTGCGTTGAGCCTGTTTTGCCGGCAATCGGAATGTCGCCGTAATGCTCGAACTGAGAGGTCAGACCATGACCTGAGCCCGATGGGCTGGAAATGACGGTCGACAGCATATCTGTAATAAGGAACGCGCTTTGCTCGGAGAATACGCGTTCAGGCTTTGCCTCGTGCTCATAGACGATTTTACCTTCAGCATCGGTAATTTTCTCGATCATGTATGAATCATTGTATATGCCGTTGTTCGGGATAGAGCCGTAAGCGTTCGTAAGCTCCTCCACCGAGACACCGACGCTGAGACCGCCGATTACGCCTGTCTGAGCGCCAGCGTCCTCCGGCTGAAGCGTAGTAATGCCAAGCTTCTTGACGAACGCCCAAGCGTTCTCGATCTTAAGCTCTTCGTTAAATATTTTTAGCGCTGGTATGTTCATCGATTTGTTAAGCGCTTCACGCGCCGTTACAAGTCCGGAGAACTTCTTATCGACGTTCATCGGGATATGGAAGCCCTTTTGATAGTCTTTCATGACGATCGGCGAGTCATCGATAATGCTGGCCGGTTGAATAATGCCTTGCTCAATCGCAGGCAGGTAAGCAGCGATCGTCTTCATCGTTGAACCCGGCTGGCGAGTCATTTGAGTAGCGTAGTTCATTTGCTCTTCATAAAAATCGCGACCTTCAAGCATGCCGAGAATGGCGCCAGTCTTATGATCCAGCATGACGGCAGCAACTTGTTCAAGGCCTTTCTCTTCGCTATAAGGCGTGAAGTTCTCCTCATTGGAGCCGATCTCGCGCATAAACTTGTAAATATCTTTATCAATCGTGGTGTATACTTTGTACCCGCCGCGAAGCAGATGATCTCTTGCTTCTTCAAGCAATTGCGGGTTTTCCTTCAGGTCTGCCTTCGTCAAGTCCGGGTCTTGCTGCA
The DNA here is from genome assembly GCF_052115185.1 of Paenibacillus sp. 2TAB19. Classification (NCBI taxonomy): domain Bacteria; kingdom Bacillati; phylum Bacillota; class Bacilli; order Caryophanales; family Paenibacillaceae; genus Paenibacillus; species Paenibacillus sp. 2TAB19. Next base: position 39,789 of record NZ_JBFRGE010000038.1, read on the forward strand.
TGAGCATAATTTCCGCGGCTTGGCGCTCGGCTTCCAGCATGAGATATGGATAAGTCGTATAAGCTTTCTCGCTTGGCGCAGCAAGCGTCTTGCGAACGTCGAAGGCGAGCGCTTCGTCATATTGCTGCTGATCGATGCGTCCAGTCTCGAGCATGCGGCGAAGCACCATTTGCTGGCGCTCGATGGCTAGCTTGATGCCTTCTTCGTTGTATTGCCCTTTGCCCGTGTATGCCGTATAAGCGGACGGGCGCTGCGGCAAGCCTGCGAGATAGGCGGCCTGCGCGATATTAATTTGATTCAGATCGGTAATGTTGAATATCCCTTTGGCTGCAGCCTTAATCCCGAATACTTGATAACCGCTCGAACCGTTGCCGAAAGGCATCTTGTTCAAGTAAGCGGCCAATATTTCCGGTTTCGTCAAATATCTTTCCATACGGAGAGACAAGAAGATTTCTTTGATCTTCCGGCTGTCGGTTTTGTCCAAGCTCAGAAATACGCGTCGTGCGAGCTGCTGCGTCAGCGTACTGCCGCCTGTCTGTGTTTCCTCGTTCAGAAGCTTCTGCTTGACCGCACGGCCGAGGCCGTTAATATCTACGCCGTAATGCTCGAAGAAGTTGTTGTCTTCAATAGCGAGCAGGGCGTCTATTACTTGCGGAGGCAGATCCTCATATTCGACGATCATACGGTCTTCGTCGGTACGAAGCTGCCCGACAAGCGAATCATCATTAAAATAAACATAACCGGTGAGCGAGTTCTCCCCGACTCTCTCCTCGATGACGGTACGGGGCCGGACCTCTTCGTTTTTGACGAGAGCAGCCACATAGCCGGTTACGGCTCCGCCTGCTAACAAGCCGATGAATATGCCGAAATATACCATCCATTTTACAGTTATAAAAGTTACGATTCCGAATGTTCGCCATTTGCTTCGTTTCGTTGGCGCCGGCTGACGATCTTCTTGCATCTTTTTAATTCCCCCTCCAAAATAGCAAGTCCATTATAACATAAAACACCAATAGAAGCAGGTACTAACCGTATGGTCATATATATTCGTTATCTCATTGACGTATCGGGGGGCTAAAATGTTTTGCTTAAACGTGAAATTCAGCAATAATCAGCCTGAGACCGTAAAAACTGCTGTAAACGGAGCAATTTACAACTTTTTTGCTTATTTTTCGACGATTTTGAAACATATTGGGGTTTATGGCGTAATACATATTGGGGAATGGTTGGAAAATATGGTTATAGAAAGAGGGTGAGGGAAAGTGGAAACGCTGTACTTAGCCTGTCTGATCGGCGGCATTCTGTATGCGATCGTCAGCGTCATATTCGGAGATTGGCTCAGCCTGGCTTTGGACGGCGTGCTTGATTTTCTATCGTTTGACGGCCATTCATGGCTGCAGCCAACCGCACTTGTTGGAAGCATTACCGTATTTGGCGGCGCCGGCATCATGCTTACCAGATATACTTCGCTAAGTATAGGCGTCGTATTGGCGCTTGCGTTGCTCATTGCTTTAGCCGCTGGCGTCGGCGTGTTCTTTCTATATGTTCGACCGATGGAGCGAAGCGAGAATTCCATAGCTTTCTCAATGAATGCTTTGTCGGGCTCGCTCGCAGAGGTGCTTGTCTCAATCCCCGATAAAGGATATGGCGAAGTGCTCGTTAAAGTAGGGGCGGGGTTTACGAATCAGATYGCGGCGAGCTATGAAGGCGTCCCGATAACTGCCRGTTCCCGTGTCGTCGTCGTCGAAGTGAAAGACCGTACATTATTTGTATCCGAAGTGGACTTATCCTAAATCCAAGCACGAGAGAGGAGTCATTCGATATGCCGGAACATTTGTTAATACCGATCATTGTTGTTGGAGTGCTTGTTGTGCTGGGGCTTGCCTTCTGGGCTCGTTATCGAACCGTTAGTCCCGATGAGGCAATGCTGGTTACGGGGTCATTCTTAGGCAGCCGTAATGCGCTGACCGATGACTCTGGAAGGAAAGTAAAAATCATTCGCGGCGGAGGCGCCTTCATCCTGCCGATCTTCCAGAAGGCTGAGTTTCTGTCTTTGCTTTCGCATAAGCTGGACGTATCAACCCCGGAGGTGTATACGGAGCAAGGCGTTCCTGTTATGGCCGACGGTGTCGCGATTATTAAAATCGGCGGAGCTGTAGAGGATGTTGCAACCGCTGCCGAGCAGTTTCTAGGCAAGCCGACCGAAGCGCTCAAGGGCGAGGCCCAAGAGGTGCTGGAGGGGCATTTGCGAGCGATTCTAGGATCGATGACGGTGGAGGAAGTGTATCGCAACCGCGATAAGTTCGCCCAAGAGGTACAGGGAGTAGCCGCCAAGGATCTTAAGAAAATGGGGCTGCAGATCGTATCATTCACGATCAAGGACTTGCGCGACAAGCATGGTTATCTGGATGCGCTGGGTAAGCCGAGAATTGCAGCGGTGAAGCGTGATGCGGAGATAGCGGAGRCGGAAGCGGTCCGCGATGCGCGTATTCAGAAGGCTTTAGCGGCCGAGGCGGGGCAGAAAGCAGAACTGCTGCGCGATACGAATATTGCCGAAGCGGAGAAGGACAAGGAGATGAAGGTGGCTTCGTTCAAGCGCGATCAGGATACGGCGAAAGCCGAAGCCGATCAAGCCTATTCGATTCAAGAGGCACGTGCCAAGCAAAGCGTCGTCGAGGAGCAGATGAAGGTCGAGCTCGTCCGAAAGGAACGCGAGATCGATCTCGAAGCGAAGGAAATATTGCGCCGCGAGAAGCAATACGACGCGGAAGTGAAGAAGAAGGCGGATGCCGACAGATACGCCGTAGAGCAGGCAGCGGAAGCGGACAAAGCGAAGCGGTTGCGCGAGGCGGACGCGGTGCAATACCGCATTGAAGCCGAGGCGAAAGCGCTCGCCGCGCAGAAGCGGCTGGACGGTCTTGCGGTAGCCGAAGCAGAGCGAGCCAAAGGTACGGCGGAAGCAGACGTAATAAGGCTGCGCGGACTGGCTGAAGCAGAAGCGAAGGAGAAGCTTGCTGAAGCGTTCGAGAAATTTGGCGAGGCAGCGGTTCTTGATATCATCGTGAAAATGTTGCCAGAGCTCGCTAGTCAGATCGCGGCACCGATTGGGGCGATCGATACGCTCACTGTCGTAGATACCGGCAAAGGGGAAGGCGCAGCGCGTCTAAGCAATTATGTAACCGATCTAATGGCAACCGCTCCCGAAATGCTTAAGAGTGTGTCCGGCATCGATGTGAACGGGTTGATCAGAGGGCTCACCTCACGAGCGGCAGCGTCAACTTTGCCTGCCTCATCTGCGCTAAGCCGAATGACTGAGCAAGATTAATCGTATTTAATGGAAATATAAAAAGCGTAGAAGCCCGCTTGGCGAGCCTCTTCGCTTTTTGTATAATGATGTGGGGTAATGTCTGATTGTGCATGACGGCAACCGTACGGAGCATTCAGTTAGTAGCCGTAACCGCCGCCGCAGCCACCGCCGCTAAAGATTCCACAGCTACATGCAATAATCACGAGCAGAATAAAGAGAACCAAAATTGTACCAAGGTTGTTGAAAGCACCACCTACGTGTCCGGACATTATACAATGCACCTCCTTACGTGTTGAGTACTCTTTACTGTATGAATGTCTTGTGCCGATTGATTGGGTATTTGTTACGGGAGGCTATCGTTTATATACAAATTGGGCGGGGAGCAGGAGTAGCTGAAACAAAGAAAAGCCGTATGAATGCAGCTGCATTCATACGGCTTCGTCTTATTAACGGCTGTAGAACTCGACGATTTGTTTCTCGTCGATGTCTTGGGAAAGCTCGCCGCGGTCTGGCAGGCGAACGTACTTGCCTTCCATTGCTTGCTCGCTGAACTCAAGGTAGTTAGGAAGGTGATGACGGCCTTCCATAGCTTCTTTAACAGCTTTCAGGCTGCGGCTGCGCTCGCGCAAGCCGATTACGTCGCCAACAGCAACCGTGTAGGAAGCGATGTCGACTTTTTTGCCATTAACTGTTACGTGACCGTGAGCTACCAATTGGCGCGCTCCAGCACGGGAGTTGGAAAGTGCAAGACGGTATACAAGGTTGTCAAGACGGCTTTCAAGGAGAGCCATGAAGTTTTCGCCGGCTTTACCTTTCATGTTTGCCGCTTTGTCAAACAAGTTGCGGAATTGCTTTTCGTTCAGACCGTACATGTGGCGAAGCTTTTGTTTCTCTTGCAATTGAACGCCATAACCGCTCATTTTTTTGCGTTGGTTAGGGCCGTGTTGACCCGGAGGGAAGTTGCGTTTCAATTCTTTTCCTGTACCGCTCAAAGAAATGCCTAGGCGGCGGCTTAGTTTAAATTTAGGTCCTGTATAACGTGACATGCGTCGTGTTAACTCCTTCATCAAATAAATTTTGAGAATGGGGTTGTGTTTCGCCGTTTACGTCCAATGTCCGAGCTCGCTCGTCCCTGATCTGCACTTCAGCCGCTGGCCTATCAGTGTACGTAATCATTGAGGGTGACACAAAACCGTACGCCCATGTATTCAACAATAAATATTATATGAAATTCACCCAGAATGTCAAGCTGTACTTCATAAAATTAAAACTTTGTAATAAGCATCTAAAGTCCTATAAATTTTGGGGAGAGTAGTGCAAAAATATCAAAAATGAAGTAAGATAATAATTATTACAAGAAGGAATTATTGGTTGCCGCACCGGATTTAGGTCGGCTCTTGAAATGCCTTCTGCTTATTGAATAAGCTACGGTATAAGCTGAGCTTAACTTTATGCCTATCATATAATGTAACCTCATCTCCTGGCTATACAGACGGAAGGGTTGGGTGCCGTATGGTTAATCGGATTAACAGCGATGCTGCTTATAGTGAATCGTTAACGGAAGATCGCGCATCAACAAGTACTGAAGCCGTTTGGTTTGCCAGCGAAGATATTACGGAAGCGGACGAGCCCTATTTGCCGCCTTTACTTAACGACAGCTTTCACCAGTGGATCAACGAGGCGGAAGGACTCCCTTTGTTCCAGTCTGGTGAATTTTCATTATTCGGTACTGATTGCCAGCGTATTGCTGTTACCGGGAAACTCAGCATTGATCGGCCGGATGGTTTAACCGCTATAGTGAATACCGTTATTTCCTCCGTGTTCGAACAGAGGTTGACGGTTGCAATGAACTTGGACAAACTGCATGTGGTTGGCGTTCCGGTGAGGAAGCGTACGGAGGATCTGGTGTTCTCGGTCTTATGTTATGTGACCGAAGCGGAAGCAGATGCCTCATCAGCGCACCATGCGCAGAATGTTGAGATATGCGCTTATCATTTCCGAAGTTGCTTCTACAGAAGGTTCGAGCAGCTTTATGTTCAGGATCTGCTCGTGCAACAGAAGCAGACGGAGAAGGAAGCAAAGCGAAGAGATGCGCTGTTTCTTGCCGCGAAGCGGCTTTATGATCAGATCGATGTATCGTCGGTGCTGTCAGAGATGCTGAGCAGTCTTGAACAGCTCTATCCAAACTCAGAGGTTCATCTTTACTTATCGCAGGACCATCTCAATGGAGACGAGCGTGTGAAGCCTCTCGTATTCAAGAATGCGGCGCATGATCTCGTTGCGAAAGCGTTCCTGGACGGACAATCCGCAAGCGAGCACGATCGTGACGGCACGATTCGCCTGGCGGTTCCGATGACGGGCAAACAAGCAGCATATGGCGTCTTATGTATGACGATTGGACCGGGCAAATGGGACGAGGCAGACCTTCCGGCGTTTCTGCTGCTCGCCGACACGGCTGGTTCGGCGTTCGAGAACGCCAAGCTATACGAGCAGTCCAATCTGCTCATTAACGAGCTGAGGCTTATTAATGAGCTCACGAAGCGTCTTAATCAGTCGCTGCGCCTCAAAGAAATATTTCAATTCGCGACAAGCGAATTGCTTAMGATATTCGATGCCGATTATTGCTGCGTTCTGCAGATGAATAAGGAGAAGGATCAGTTCGTCGTTATGTCGAGCAACTTTCCGGCACTGGCGAGCGAGCATTTCTCGCCGGAATACGGGTTCTGCGGCATGGTATACAGGACAAGAGAACCGCTCATCATATCCGATTATTGGCATACGAGAGTCGTGACGTCGAAGCTGATGGACAATACGGGTTCGCGTTCGCTTATCGCTGCGCCGATTATGGTGGATGGCGAAGTGGTAGGCGTTATTCTAGTCACGCATAAGGTGCCGAACTTCTTCTCGTATGATAATTATAAGCTGCTGCAAGTGATGAGCACGCATATAGGTCTTGCCGTTACGAATGCCTCCTTGCATGCCGAGGTGCGTCGAATGGTCATTACTGACAATTTGACTGGTCTGCATGCGCGTCATTATTTGAATGAGCAAATTCAGAACCGCCAGCGGAAGGACCCGTTCGGAGCACTTATTCTCGTCGACATTGATTACTTTAAGAAAGTGAACGATACGTTCGGCCATCAAGTAGGGGACCAAATATTGATCCAAGTGAGCAATATTATTAACGCATCGATCAGGCAAGGCGATATAGCAGCCCGTTGGGGCGGCGAGGAGCTCGCGGTGTATTTGCCGGGCATTAGAGCGGAGCAAGCATATCGGATTGCCGAGCGCATACGGATGCATGTCGAAGCGGAGACCGATCCGGTCGTCACCGTATCCTGCGGCGTATCGGAATGGACGTTCGAGAACGAGAAAATTAGCGTGGAATCGTTGTTTTATCGTGCGGACATGGCGCTGTACGAAGCGAAGAACAACGGAAGAAACTGCATTTTTGTCGGACAGAATTAAAGGGTCGTGACATATACAGATTAGCGTAATTCGTTAGGGAGCGTCGTTATCGGCGCTCTTTTCTTTTGTTTTCTCTTCGGCATGAGGAATAAGACGGGGATACGTGTGGGGAGTCTACGTAGAAGGTCTGTAATGCGGAAGGAGAGCTTATGAGAGACAAACCTAAGATGAGTGCCGCTTGTATCTTAATATGCGCTAGCATCGCTTTAGGGGGCTGTGGCGGCATGAATGTGCAGAGAGAGCCTGAGCGGTGGCTGTCGTTATCTTATTCGGGTCTTGCGGCTATGGATCAATATGCATTCACAGGGTCAATGGACATGAGCTTGGACGGGGGAATGCCAGTCAGCCCGCAGACATTCCAAGGAAAAGTCACCGATCATAAACAGTTAACGCTCCAAACGAACAGCGGTGATCAGCTCCATATTAACCCAGCCCATGTTCTGGAGTCGCTTACGCAATCCGACAACATAAAAATCGTTGTAAGCGATTCGTCCGACCCAGATACGATTACGCTGCTAATTGCCGAGGACGCCGCTTCAGCAAAGGAGAAATGGGAGCAGCGTCTTAGGCAGCAGCTTGAGGCGCTTGTGGTGAATGAGCCGCCTGACTCTGCGCCTTATAAGAAAGAGTGGGAGCAGGAGGCCGAGCATTCTCGCAAGCAGCTAGAAGCGATGCTGAGCTCGCTGAGTACGAAGACGAGCTATGAGCTCGTTATTGACGAGAACCGGCTGCTTCCGCTAAGGCTGGATGAGCAGACGGAATTTCTGTATGAATATGGCGGTAAGAAGGCTTCCGAGGCGCGCCATACAACTATCCGATTTTACGCCTTCGATGGAGCCTCAAGCGCAGCCGTTCAATGACATTGAACCGTAAGAATGGCGACAGCCGTTTCACCTTATGGTACGATATTAGGGATGGCACTAATTAAGCAATTGAACACTTAAAGGAGATGAACGAACGTATGCGCGATCCAAGAATTCAGAAACTTGCACAAAATCTAGTCTGTTACTCCATTGACGTACAGCCTGGCGAAAATGTGTTGATCGATATAATCGGTTCTGAGCGTGAGCTTGCCAAAAGCTTGATCGAGGAGGTGGCTAAGCGCGGCGGCAGACCGTTCATCGAGACGAGCGACCGCTCGGTACTGCGGACAATGCTTCATCATGCAACAAAAGAGCAGCTTGAACTATGGGCAGCGCTCGATCTGGAGCGCATGAAAAATATGCAGGGTTACATTGCCGTTCGCTCCGGCGAGAACGCGAATGAGCTTTCCGATGTTCCAGAAGAGAAAATGCGCTTATATGAGCAAATTTATCGTAACCCCGTACATATGGAGCAACGTGTAAAGAAGACGAAATGGGTTATTTTGCGCTATCCGAATCCGTCCATGGCGCAGCTTGCTAACATGAGCACAGAAGCGTTCGAGAACTTTTATTTTGACGTATGCAATCTTGACTATGCGAATATGGATAAGGCGCAGGATCCGCTGCAAGCGCTGATGAAGAGGACGGACCGTGTCCGTATTGTCGCGCCAGGCACCGATCTTGCGTTCTCAATCAAGGGCATAGGAGCGAAGAAATGCTCCGGACATCGGAACATTCCTGACGGCGAAGTGTTCTCTGCCCCTGTTCGCGATTCCGTACAGGGAACGATTACGTACAACGCGCCAAGCGTGTATTCCGGCGTTTCGTTCCAGAATATTTCCTTTACGTTCGAGAATGGCAAGATCGTCAAAGCTGAGAGCAATGATACGAAACGTCTGAACGAAATATTGGATGCAGATGAAKGAGCTAGATATATCGGGGAGTTCGCGATCGGCTTCAATCCGTACATTTTGCATCCGATGAACGACATCCTGTTCGACGAGAAAATCGCCGGCAGCTTGCATTTCACTCCGGGTCAAGCGTATGAAGAGACGGACAATGGCAATCGTTCGTCTGTGCACTGGGATTTGGTACTCATTCAGAGACCGGAATACGGCGGCGGTGAAATTTATTTCGATGACGTATTGATTCGCAAAGACGGTCGATTCGTTATTCCAGAGATTGAAGCGCTCAATCCGGAGAACCTTAAAGGGGAGTAATAATAGCTTCTAACTCCAAATATTATGTGTTCTAACGGGGGATCTCAGGCTATGAAAATTGGAAAATAAAGCGTTTTTCATTTTTCCTCTTGATGGATGTGAGATTTCGGGTTATCATGGTGTCAAAGGTAAGCTTTACTAAAATAACTGGAGGGATCTCCCATGTCCAATAATGCTGCAATAGTTGAAATTTCCCAAACGGCTGGCCAATTCCGCTCATCCATCGTTCTACAAGCCKAGAGTAAATATATCGATGTAAAGAGCATTCTCGGACTATTCACGACGCTTGTGGGAGGCCACGCTTACGAGCTTCACGTTCACGGACCTGACGCTGAAGAAGCGAAGGCTGCAATGGCAGCTGTATTCGCTAAGCATAACCTTAATGTATCTGTAATTACGGAATAATTGTACGATTGTTTCCAACTGAAGCACTCCTCGCTTTTGCGTAGGAGTGCTTTTCTGTTTTGTCCTTGTGTATTCGTCCTTTTTCGTCTAATATAAAAGGTATAGAAGACGGCGGTACGCGCACAGGGGGGAAAACGATGTCTTCACCGGAAATAACTGTTCAATTGCATGAGAAAGCGCTTCGTCTCCTTCAGGAAGATGCGAGTAAAATAGAAAAGTTGATCGAAGTTCAGATGGAGAACTTGACGACTCGTCAATGTCCGCTGTACGAGGAAGTTCTAGATACGCAAATGTACGGTTTCTCGAGAGAGGTCGACTTTGCCGTTCGCGCCGGATTAATTGCCGAGCTGGCCGGGAAAGAAATCGTCAGCAGGCTTGAGAGAAATCTTGCCATGCTGTATGAAGCGTTAGATCGCAAAGAGTAGTCCCCCGATTCGGGAGACTACTCCTTTTTTTTGCCTATGTGATTGTCATGCGCAACGTTAGACGAGATAGAACGCAATCCCTAGTATGACGTATACCATAAGCAGAAGTACACCTTCGTACCAGTTCGTATTGCCGTCCCTGGAGACAGACTTGGCGATAAAGACCGATACGCCGATTGCGGTTAGCTCGATTGGGGTGAATACGATATCCATCGTATTGCCGAATAGCGTACTGACGATAATGAGCACTGGAGCAACGAACAAAGCGATCTGCAAGCTGCTGCCGATGGCGATCTCCACGGCTGCCCCGATCTTGTTCTTCATTGCGAGAATGACCGCAGCGCTGTGCTCAGCCGCGTTGCCGACGATGGCAATGACGAATGCCCCGATGAACAGTTCTGACAGTCCGAAGCGCTCCGAGAACGTATCCAGCGTATGTACGAGCCATTCGCTGACGAATGCGACCATTACGGTAGCCAGTACGAGGAAGAGGATTGATTTCATTTTCGACCAAGCAGGCTCTTCGCCGTGATCGGCATTCATATCCACGTCGGCAAGCATATCCTTGTGCGTAACCATCGAGAAGAGAAGCCAAAGCACATACGAGATTATGAGAATGYCTGCTACCGCAAGGCTTAGGAATTGGTCCTTATCGAAGGTGAACTTCTCGGATACGACGAATACAGCCGGGACGAACAGACCGATGACGGCCATAATCATGAGCGTAGAGTTATGATCGGCGAGCCGGTTGTTGAACCGCTGCTCCTTGTACTTCAAACCGCCAAGCAAAATACTAAGTCCAAGCACAAGCAACAGGTTGCCGATAATAGCGCCCGTCAAGCTTGCCTTCACCATATCGAACAAACCTTCCTTGACGAGGAAGATGGCGATAATGAGTTCGGCCGCATTGCCGAACGTGGCGTTCAGAAAGCCGCCAAGCCGTTGCCCTGCATAGTGTGCGACGCTTTCCGTAGCTTTGCCGAGGAAGCCCGCCACAAATATAATCGCAATCGCGGATATGACGAACTGCACCGTCATGTCCCAATGAGCGTAATGGCCTACTGCGCTGAGAACGAACATGACAATAAGCCCCGAGAAAAACAACTTCTGATTCAATAGCTCCACCTCTTCTTGACTGTGCTGAAATCCTGTTAATAATATAGCGAAAAAAAAGGGAGAAGTAAACTTTTACCAATATAATAACATTCGCGGGTATATTCAAAGCTTAGCCTCCTTGATTACATCGTATCCATCTATTACAATGTTCATATATGGCAAAAACGAGGAGTGAATCACATGACCGAAGACCTTCAAACAGGTATTATTCGTATTTCTGATGATGTAGTGGCTACGATAGCGGGACTTGCGGCACTTGAGACACCGGGCATTGCAGCGATGTCGGGCGGCATCTCGGAAGGTTTGGCTAAACGTCTAAGCGGCAAAAACGTTCAAAAAGGCGTTTCCGTCGAGGTTGGCCAAGTTGAAGCAGCAATCGATCTTCGGATTATCGTTCACTATGGCATTCCGATTCAAGAGGTATGCCGTCAGCTTCAACTGAACGTACGTGAATCGGTTGAGAATATGACGGGGTTACATGTTGTCGAGGTGAACGTGAAGGTCGAGGGCGTCGCGTTCAAAGAGGAAGAGCTTGAAGAGGCTCAAAGACTTAAATAAAGCTTTCCATAATAAAACGGTATCCATCTTAGCGGATGGATACCGTTTTTTGGCTTGAGCGAGTTGTAGCAGTTGTACTGCGGGAGGTACTCGCTTTCTCGCTTCGATTCGATTCTCTCGATATGCTGAGCAGGACGCCCATACTCATCAGACAGACGAGTAAGGAAGAGCCGCCATAGCTAATGAATGGCAAGGTTACTCCTGTAAGCGGGATAGCACCGGTTACGCCTCCAACGTTGATAAAGGCTTGAATGGCGAGCAGACCAATGATCCCGACGCCAACGACTGTACCGTATTCATCCGAGCATCGCAACGCTATGATAAGACCGCGCCATAGGAAGCATAAGTAGAAGAGAAGGAACAGCGTGCCGCCGATAAATCCGAATTCTTCGCCAATGACAGCAAAGATGAAGTCATTGTATGCGTATTGCAAGTAATGAAGCTTCTGTACGCTCTCACCGAATCCGGCGCCGCTGATGCCGCCATGACCGAACGCTTGAAGCGAGGATACAAGCTGCCAGCCCGAATCTTGCGCATCGGCTAGCGGATCCGCATAAGAGGTGAAACGATCGATCCGATATTCCCACTTCTTGGGTTCCATCGCCATCGAAATGCTGAATACGACGGTGACAAGAAGCACAACGGCAAGTCCCGATGTCGCTGCCTGCTTCAAGTTCGCTCCCCCTGCGAAAATCATTACGATCGCGCAGGAAGCAAGTACGAGACAAGAGCCGAGATCGGGCTGCATCATGATAATGCCGCACACGGCGCCGACAATAATGATAACCGGAAGCAGCCCCTTCTTGAAGTCGCGGAACTTGTCACCCTTCTTCGAGATAAGCGCTCCAAGGTACAGAATGACGGCAAGCTTGGCCGGTTCCGTAGGTTGTATCGTAAAGCCGGCGATGTTAATCCAGCTCTTGGCTCCGTTAATATCGGGCGCTATGAAAGGCACGAGAATGAGCAGAGCCATTACAGGTAAGAAGTATAGCAAGAATAGCTTCTTGTAAACCTGGTAGCGAATGTTCATGCTGAACAGCATGGCGAATACGCCAAGGCCAGCCCACATGAGCTGGCGTTTCGTGTAGTGAAGCGCGTCGTTTTCTTCAACGAGCGCAATGCTGGAGCTTGCGCTGTAGACCATGACAAGTCCGAAGCCGACGAGCAGAAGCGTCATTACGAGAAGCAGAAAGTCTGGTCTTCCACGGCCACCGTTCTGCGGTTGCTTCATAAATCGACCGCCTAAGCCAACAGTTGTTTCAATTGCTCGATGCGTTGCGTTGCCGTGTTCATGATCGCTTGCGGAATCGGCGATTCATATTCCATTCCGTGCGGGAAAGTAGCTCGTCCAATATAGACAGCCTCGATAGCGAGCACAGCATGCGGCGATTCCAGCTTGCCTTCAACTGCGCGCGTGTTGATGCGCAGGAAGTATTCGTTGCCGTTCACGTGATCCTCAAGCTTCAAATCGTATGTAGCGCGATAGTATTCCCATTGCCAACGAACAAAGCCAACTTTCTCGGCGGATTCGTCCAAATGGTACAGTTCGCTCTTAACACCGTTTAATCCGGTATTTTCAATAATCATGGTAGTTCCTCCTAAAGGTTTTGTTGAAGCAAACCTGGCTCTGCAAGCTACTGCTTCCAATCATCAGACATAAGTTGTCCATTCTTTACTCATGATAGTATGTTTCCCCAGCTAGCGCAACCCTTACTCCTTAGTCATCATTACCTTAATAGTGACATTTTTGAGAACAGTAGCGGAAGGTATAGCGGCTCGTTTAATAAGCTTCCTTAAAGCTGCGATTATCTGTTAAAATAGATGAAAAAAGTTCGTGCGGAGAGGGAGATTCGAGATATGCACAATTACAAAGAAATAGAGCATGCGATGCAGCGTCTCTATCCCGACATGGTACGGTGGCGCAGACATCTTCATCAGTTTCCGGAATTATCCTTTCACGAGAGAGTAACGTCGCAATGGATTGCGACCAGACTTGCAGAGTTTGGCTGCACAGTGCGGAGCGACGTAGGCGGACATGGATTGATCGTTACGATAAAGGGAGATAAGCCCGGCCCCGTAGTGGCGCTACGGGCAGATATAGACGCATTGCCGATTCAGGATGAGAAGGAATGCGCATACGCATCGAAGGTGCCGAATGTGATGCATGCGTGCGGACATGACGGCCATACGGCCGCTTTGCTGGCCGTAGCCGCTTATTATTCGGCGAATCGCGATCAGATTGCCGGTGAACGCCGCTTACTGTTCCAGCCTGCCGAGGAACAGACGCCTGGCGGAGCGAAGCCGATGATCGAAGACGGGGCGCTTGATGGTGTAGATGCAATTTACGGCGTACATCTATGGACACCGATTCCCTATGGAATAGTTGCGTCGAGACCTGGGGCGTTCATGGCGGCTGCGGATGAATTCGTTATCGATATTATCGGTCGCGGAGGTCATGGCGGACTGCCGCACCAAACGATTGACTCGATCGTTGTCGGTTCGGCGATCGTGCAAGCCGCGCAGACGATCGTGAGCCGCAGCGTTAATCCGCTGCACCCGGCTGTCGTATCGATCGGATCGTTCCAAGCCGGAACGACGAACAATATTGTGGCGGAGAGATGCCGCATGAAAGGCACGGTAAGAACGTTCGACGAGCATACGAGAACGCTTATACACGAGCGCCTGGAGTCCGTGATCCGGCATATTTGCGAGATGCACGGAGCGAAGTATGAATATCATATGCGCATCGGCTACCCGCCGGTCGTCAATGACGACAAGGAAGCGGAACGCTTCTTCCAAGTAGGCGCAACCTTATTCGGCGAAGAGTCGGTTCAGCGTTCAGAGCCGCTAACCGTTGCCGAGGACTTCTCTTATTATTTGAACGAGGTGCCGGGCTGCTTCATGTTTGTTGGCGCTGGCAATGAGGAATGCGGAGCAACGTTTTCGCATCACCATCCAAGATTCGATATCGACGAGCGGGCGATGAGCAAATCGGCTTCGCTGCTAATTGGCATGGCAGAGCATTATGCAAGTGAATTTGCAGGTTAATCATAAACATCCCGTTATCTGGACTTCGTATGAACGCAGCGGCCGAAGGGCAAGCTAATCGCCGATGCACGTTCAAGGAAGGATGATAAAGGAATGAGTAATCATACAGTCGAACAATTAATGTCAACGAATTGTGTTACTGCGACGCTGCTCGATAACGTCTACGAGCTTGCGGTGAAGATGAAGCAACATGATATCGGATTTATACCGATTGTTAATGGAAATAAGCTGATCGGTGTCGTAACGGACCGGGATTTGGTCGTGCGAGGATATGCCGAGAAAAACCCAGGCTCGGAAGCTGTAGAGACGGTGATGACGCCTTCTCCAATCACGATCGAGCCTTCGTCTTCCGCTGACGATGCGGCGGCATTAATGGCGGAGCATCAGATTAGAAGGCTGCCGGTCGTTCAGGAAGGGATGCTCGTTGGCGTAATCGCCATAGGCGATCTAGCTGTAAGGGATATTTATGCCAATGAAGCCGAGGCTGCTCTTAGCGCTATTTCCGAGCACAGCCATAGCGGTCATCTGCATTAAATATTAAAAGGCTGGCGGGGGCATTGAATATGCCTCTTGCCAGCCTTTCTTTTGCACTACTTATCTTCCCACACGGTGACAAGCTCATTACTCGCGTTGTACAGTTCGCCGGGATCCGTCTCGCTATTGCTCCACACGCTTTCCTTGCCCCAACGCAGCGTTTTGTCAGGCAACAGCTCATTGCCGCTATTAGAAGAGATCGTAACCTTCTCGCCTGCGGCCAGCATGTATTTCTCGAATTCATACGTTTGATTGCCGCGGACGCTCACGAGCTTCCAACCGGCTAGCTCTATGTCCTGTCCGGATTCGTTGCTTATCGTTGCAAGTTCGTCTTGCTTATCGACGGTAAGCAAGATTCCGGTTTGTTCAGCTGTCTTGACCGGATAGGCATTTTTGAATTTCTCGCGATCGGTTCCCCAAAGGCCTAGCTCCGCTTGTTTCGCGGTTTGCTCGATCTGCTTGTACACGTTCTCAAGCTTGACGTTCGGCTCGACGATCATAACCTTGGCAAGCCCTTCCTTAAGCAGCAGCTCATTCAATATTCGTCCGTCTTTCAGCTCAACCACGGCCAAGGTTCGTTCGTACTTGTCCATCTGCTCTTTATCGAAAGTAAGCCTAACCTCTGCAGACTCCGTTAACACTTGCTTCGTATATATGGATGCCTCGCTGCCGAAAGGTTCCTCAGGTCTACTCGAATCCTCATGGGCAATTTCCGGAGTATTTACATAGAGCAGTCGGATGGTACGGTTGTCGTCTCCGACATTTATTTTGAAGGTATCGCCGTCGATGTAATCGGATACGGAATACCATACGTTCGTTTGTAGTTTCTGAGGGGTTGTTGTTGCCCAAGAGCAGCTGGCTAACGTCAAGCAGCCAAGCAGAAGCAACGTTATTCCTATTCGTTTCACCTTCGCATACCTCCAATCAGTCGTAATGATGAAGCCTATTTCAATTAATATACCACAAAATACGACCAAGAATCGCAATTCATTGGTCACGGTATGGCATAAAATCATAAAAAACCTTTCATACTGACAGAAGAAGGACTCTGTTTGAGGAGGGAAATCGATGCTGGAGCAATCAGAAGGAGCGATAATCGTCCAATCCGATTTGACGATATTGCTGGATGAGGAGAGTAGTGGCGCGGAGCAGGCAAGAGAAAAGCTGCTGCTGTTTGCCGAAGCCGTGAAGCAGGCTGGAACGCTTCATACCTATCGGATTACGGCTTTGTCTTTGTGGAATGCTGCGGCTGCCGGTTATAGTGCGGAGGAGCTCATTGGCTGGCTTAACGCATTTGGACGTTATGACTTGCCCTTCGCTGCGGAATCATCCATTCGCAGGCTGATCGGAAGGTACGGCAAGCTGACGTTGACAGCTGATCAAGACGTGCTGCTGCTTAGGGGAGACAAGGAATTGATGGAAGAACTTGTTGCTCAGTCGGCCATAGATAAGTGGGTTGCCAAGCGCCTTTCAGAGGAGACTTGGCAGCTATCCGATGCTTGCCGGGGAGAATTGAAGCAGGAGCTCACGAGGCTTGGATATCCGATTATTGACCTGGCCGGCTATCATACGGGAGAAGCGCTTGCCGTGAAGCTGAGAGATGTAACGCTGCAGGGGAAAGTTTTCGGACTTCGGCCATATCAGAGGCTGGCGGCTGAGCAATTCTATCGTGACGGTACGGCGCAGGGGGGCAGCGGCGTTGTCGTTCTGCCTTGCGGCGCAGGGAAGACGATTGTCGGTATTGCCGCGCTTGCGAAGCTGAGCAGCGCCACGCTTATTCTTACATCTAATTCAACGTCCGTTAAGCAATGGAAGGATGAGTTGATCGACAAAACGACGCTGAGCGATAACGAAGTCGGTCAGTATTGCGGGGCATTGAAGCAGGTGCGTCC
>NZ_JBFRGE010000039.1:0-55953 GCF_052115185.1 Paenibacillus sp. 2TAB19
GTATGTGATGGAGGACCGTATGTCTTACGGCCAGTTCATCGCCTTTGTMATGCTGTCGAACATGTTCCTTCAGCCGATTAGACAAATCAATTCGTTCATTGAATCGTTCCCGAAAGGGATTGCCGGTTTTAAGCGATACTTAGAACTGCTCGAGACGGAGCCGGACATCGCCGATGCGCCGGATGCCGTAGCGGTGAGCAAAGTGAAGGGCGATATCGCATTCAAAGGCGTCAGCTTCGGCTATGAGGAGCGGCCGGACGTACTGAAAGGCATCGATCTGTCGGTGCGCGCCGGCGAGACGATCGCCTTGGTCGGTCCTTCGGGAGCCGGCAAGACGACGTTATGCAGTCTGCTGCCAAGGTTCTACGAGGTGACGGGCGGAGCAATTACGATTGACGGCATCGATATTCGAAAGATGACGCTGGAGTCTCTGCGCTCGCATATCGGCATTGTACAGCAGGATGTATTCCTGTTCGATGGTACGATTAGAGATAATATCGCGTACGGCAGATTGGGCGCATCCGAAGCGGAATTATGGGAAGCTGCCCGCCGTGCTCAGCTCGAGGAGCTGATCGCCTCCCAGCCAAGCGGGATGGATACGATTATCGGGGAGCGGGGGGTTAAGTTGTCCGGCGGGCAGAAGCAGCGTCTATCCATTGCCCGGATGTTCCTCAAAAATCCTTCCATTCTCATCTTGGACGAAGCGACCTCGGCGCTCGATACGGAGACGGAAGCGGCGATCCAGCTGGCGCTATCGGAATTATCGAACGGACGGACGACGCTTATTATCGCGCATCGTCTGGCAACGATCAAGAACGCCGACCGTATTGTCGTTATAGCCGACCAAGGCGTAGCAGAGCAAGGCAAGCACGAAGAGCTGCTTAGCGTCGGCGGTGCGTATAGCCGCTTGCATCGCGCATAAGGCTTAAGGTAGTATAAGCTCTAACAACGGTGCTGGAATCGSCAATATATAATAACAGGCTGCCTTAGTCTTAGTGACTATAAGGCAGCCTTTTTCATTTCAATCACTGGAGGAACTATAGAACCTTAGATAAGAAAGATTTTGTCCTGTCGTGCATGGGATTATCGAACAGCTGCTCTGGAGTTCCTTCCTCAATGACAACCCCTTGCTCCATGAAAAGAACGCGATCACCGATCTCGCGGGCGAAACCCATCTCATGCGTAACGACGACCATCGTCATTCCCTCGCTTGCAAGCTGCTTCATGACAGTCAGCACTTCGCCGACCATTTCCGGGTCAAGCGCGGAGGTTGGTTCGTCGAACAGCATAATGGACGGCTGCATAGCGAGCGCTCTTGCGATAGCCACTCGCTGCGCTTGTCCCCCTGACAAAGAGAAGGGACGAAACTCAGCCTTGTCCGTCAGGCCCACCTTCTTCAATAGCTCTAGCGCAATCGCACGCGCGGCTTCCTTCGATTGCTTGCGGACCTGGACCTGCGCAAGCATAATATTATCGATGACAGACATATGCGGGAACAAGTTGAATTGCTGGAACACCATGCCGATATTCGCCCGAATGGCAGGCATAGGAACGGTAGGATTGCTAAGCGATTGACCATCGATTCGAACATCGCCGCTTTGCGGCTTCTCCAGACCGTTCAAGCAGCGCAGCAGTGTTGACTTTCCCGAGCCGGAAGGTCCGATGATGACGACGACTTCCTTCGTATTTACATGAACGTTAACATCATGAAGCACCGGATTATTGCCGTACGCCATCGTTAATTTATTCACTTCGATAATCGGATTCAATCTTCCAGCCTCCTTTCTATCGATGCAAGCAGCTTGCTTAACGAATAGGTAAGGATGAGATAGATGAAAGCTGCTGCTAGATAGGGCTCCCATACGCGGATATATTGGCCGCGCATCGCATTGCTCCAGTACATAATTTCCGGCGCCGCGATTAACGCGACAAGCGAGGAATCCTTAATTAGCATAATGAACTCATTGCCGAAGGCGGGAATGGTTCGTTTGATCGCTTGGGGAAGGATGACGAAGCGCATGGCTTGTCGCTTCGTCATGCCAAGCGAATAGGCGGCTTCAGTCTGTCCTTTGTCGATCGACTGAATACCGGCTCTATAGATCTCTGCCGTATACGCGGCTGAATTAAGAGCTAGCGCGGCAACTGCCGAGACGATAGAGTTCGTATGCCCGATAAACAGAGGCACAAGTCCGAAGTGCACCATTAAGATTTGCACATAAAGAGGTGTGCCGCGGAAGAAGTGGATATAACCGCTCATCGGCCAGCTCAAATACCATTGGGAAGACAGTTTGCCAAGCACGACAGTTAGTCCAAGCAGGGAGCCGAGTAAAATAGAAAGAATCGAGATGCCTATCGTAAGCAATGCGCCTTTCAATAGAAGCGGAAGGTAATCGATGATAATATCGAAGCGGAAATCCAAGTGACGCCCTCCTTATGTAGGAACGTATTCATTTGCAGAAGAGGCATGCGCAACATTCCATTTACGCATGCCTCCCTATTATTTCGCATTCAGTACATTATCGATATTCGGCTCATCGCCAAACCACTTTTTATAAATTTCGGTATATGTCCCGTTCTCCAGCACGGTCTTGATGGCCGGGTCCAACTTCTCTTTCAGCTCGCTGCCCTTCGGATAAAGAATGCCGTAGAACTCGGGCGCGAACTGCTCGGGATCGAGAATGCCTTTGAATTTCTTGTCCGGGTTGTTCTTTAGATATTCGCGAACGATGGCGATGTCCGCTACAACGGCGTCAACGCCGCCGCTATCCAGTTCCAACAGGGCAACCGCATTGCTGTCGAACCGCTTCAGATTCGGATTATCGCCGCCCATGATGTCAACCATTAACGTTTCAGCTGTGGTGGACGATTGCACGGCTACTTTTTTGTCTTTCAGATCAAGAGCGCCTTGAATGGGACTGTCCTCTTTGACCATAATCATATTCGTGGATTCAAAGTAAGGGATGGAGTAATCGTACGATTGCTTACGCTCGTCTGTAATCGAAATGCTTGATATGCCTGCGGCATAATTGTCACCGCTCTGGACTTCCGTTAGCATAGGATCCCAGCCCGTATTGTCGAGCTTGTAATCAAGATCTGCTTCCTTCATGACCGCTTCAAGAAAATCAATGTCGAAACCGGTTATTTTGTCTTTGTCCATGTACTCCATTGGCGCATAAGCCGCATCCGTCGCGAACTTATAAGTCGTTCCGCCGCTGCCGGAGCTGCAGCCTGCCATAATTGACACCAAACATACAGCGAGTAAAGCTACCGTTCTTCTCCCCATAATCCACTCTCCCTAATGGTTTCATTTTCGCTCGCATACAGCTAATTCATGATATGCAGAGCGATAATCTATCATGATTTTAGCAGAAAATAATAGAGCTAGCTATGTCCATGTCAGATAATATTACATAAGGATGTATTCAAATAAGCTTGTTGAAACATCTCTGATTTCCTCAGCGCTAAGGTTCATCAAGCAGGCGAACCAAGTTCGGCTCCAAGCTCGAGCGGCGGTGACGATATTATTGGGAAGCTGGAGAGGCTGGCCAAATTAAGAGAGCAAAATTTGCTTAGCGAAGCAGAGTTTAACGAGCAAAAGAGACGGCTATTGGGATAATCGTAATAGMGCTTATTCATAACTATTTAAGTAAAAGAACGATCTCCAAAGTCGTGTAATAATGACTTTTAGAGATCGTTCTTTTTTGTTGAGTGAAACGCTGTGATATACTGTTTGTGATATAAACTGTTTATAGACATAACGTGACGGGTGCTGGGGGAGTACTGGGTATGAAAAAGGAAGACCAATGGGAAGACGAAAATAGTCCTATACATACATTGCCTCATGGCGTGAAGCTGAGCTGGGGTTATGTCAAGCGGCAGAAGAGAGGACCGAAGGGCGAGCTCAGCATAAAGCAGATCGTCGATACGGCGATTGAAATCGCGGATAAAGACGGTTTATTCGCTTTGTCGATGAACCGGGTGGCCCAATCACTCGGCTACTCTACGATGTCACTGTATCGATATATTACGGCCAAAGAAGATTTGCTTATTTTGATGCAGGAGGCCGTGAGCGATATTGAAATACCTGACGAAAAGGAGGGGGAGGATTGGCGCGAAAGCATGCGTCAATTCGTGCGCGAATTGATGCGCGTGTATCGGAAGCATTCGTGGTTTGTGGACAWTCCCATCATGGGAGCTCCTATGACGCCTAACCAATTGCGATTCGTCGATTGGATGCTGCGGGCGATGCGCGATTTTCCGCTGAGCGACGCCGAGAAAATATCAGTTATTTTGCTGATTAGCGGCTATGCGAGGTCGGCAGGCATTCTTCAGCGCGACATGGACAGGATGATTGGTGCAGGCTCAAGCGAGGAAGCATTCAGTGGTCTAGCCTTTACGTCTGCTCTTAAGCAGCTCGTAACACCTGATCAATTTCCATATTTATCGGGTGTTGTCGCTTCAGGCGTTTACACGGGGGAGAGTGGAGACGCAGGTCCGATTGACGATGACTTCGATTTTGGTCTTGAACGTATCCTTGATGGCATTGCGGCCTATCTCGCTCAACAAAATACTAATCGTTGAAAATATTAAGAAGGGCTGCACCGTCATCGGACGGTGCAGCCCTTTGTAATTAAAACGGGTTCTATCTGCGTGCTGCTTTGCGATGGAAAGTCCAAAAGCTCCAGCCG
Source organism: Paenibacillus sp. 2TAB19 (assembly GCF_052115185.1). Taxonomy (NCBI): domain Bacteria; kingdom Bacillati; phylum Bacillota; class Bacilli; order Caryophanales; family Paenibacillaceae; genus Paenibacillus; species Paenibacillus sp. 2TAB19. The sequence goes on from NZ_JBFRGE010000039.1 coordinate 4,689, forward strand.
ATGGCAATGAGCAGAATGAGCATGCTCCATCCGGCTGCGAGCCAGGCGCTGTTGTCGATTGGCGTGCCGGTGAGCAGTCCGCGAATCGTCTCTATGACGGGAGTTATCGGCTGATTGTCGGCAACTCCGCGCATCCACGTCGGCATCGTATCCGTAGGAACGAAAGCGCTGGAGATATAAGGGAGGAACAGCAATATGAAGCCGTATCCGCTAGCTGCGGACGGATTGCCGCTGGCAAGCCCGATTGCCGCGAATAGCCAAGTAAAGGCGATTATGAACAATGTGATCATACCTAGCGCGGCGAGCCAATCCATCGCGTCGGCTGTTGGGCGGAAGCCTACGAGATAAGCGACGGCAATGACGATGGCGGTTGCGATCAGGTTGCGTATAACGCTTGCCACAACATGGCCGGTTATGACACTAATACTYGGAATCGGCATCGTTCGGAATCGGTCTATAATGCCGTTCGTCATATCTTCGGCAACATTGACCGCAGTCGAAGATGAACCGAAGCCGGCGCATAACAGAATAATGCCGGGAACGACATAATTAACATAATTGCCTGTTGTATCGATTGCTCCTCCGAATACGTAAGTGAACAACAGCATGAGCATGACTGGGAGGATGACGGCCATAAGCATCGCTTCGACATTGCGGAGGCTTAGACGAACGCTTCGGCCGATRAATAYGGCATTCGTAGTGAGGAATGATGCGGATGGAACAGCCTTGTTAGACGTCGTCATAGCGTTACCGCCTCCAATTGCGTTGTCGTAAGGGCAAGGAATACGTCGTCCATGCTCGGCTTGCGCAGACTTAGCTTGGCATTTCCGGAAACCGCCAAGGAAGGATCATTGATCAACTGCCGCAGATGCTGAAGCGTGCCGTCGGTTGGGATACTCCGAATCAGCTCATCGTTCTCGTCGCGCAGCTCGAGCACTTCCGTACCGACGCGCGACTTCAATTGTCCTGGAGTCCCCGTTGCGACGATGCGGCCGCCGGATATGACGGCAACGGTATCTGCCAGCTGATCGGCTTCCTCCAAGTATTGCGTGGTAAGAAAGATCGTAACGCCGCGTTGCTTCAGCGAAAGAATAATAGTCCATAAGGCGCGGCGGCTGGTTGTATCGAGCCCTGTAGTAGGCTCGTCGAGAAACAGGATAGGACGATCGACGACGAGGCTGGTGGCAAGATCAAGCCGCCGCCTCATGCCGCCGGAATAGGACTTGACGCGCTTGCCTGCTGCCGCAGTCAAATCGAAGCTTGCGAGCAGCTCGGCCGCCCTTGCACGGGACTGTGAAGGCGAAAGCCCGGAGAGCCTTCCGATCATGCGTAAATTCTCTTCGCCGGTAAGCATTTCATCGACGGCTGCGAATTRGCCCGTCAGACTAATAGCGCTCTTGACCGCATGTTTGGCATTTGCTACATCGCTGCCGAACACGCGGGCAACGCCTTCATCTGCTGCGACAAGCGTCGTTAAGATATGAATGAGCGTCGTTTTGCCGGCTCCATTCGGGCCAAGTAAGGCAAAGATCGTTCCGGCTGATACGGCAAGCTCGATACCGTCTAGTACGACCTGCTTGCCGTAGGTTTTGCGCAGTCCTGTTACTTGAACGGCTAATTCACGCATAGAAACACTCCCTTTACCTTTTTAATTGCGTATTGTATAAACAGTATAGTGTGTAAGCAGTAATGATGCAATACATTACTTTATGCGGCTGTTGGGAAATTATAGCCGCCAACTCAAAAATAATAAGGTATAATAGTGACCAAGATGGGGGCGGCATAACCGTCTCCGTTTTGCTGTGTGATGAACGCCGTACATTTTATAATAAAGGGAGCATGAACGATGGCTAACGAACAGAGCAGGCAAAGAGAGATCGTCTGCCAATTGGCGAGCCGCGCATGGAATGAGCCGCTACTGGGCAGCGGGCTTTGGCGGCATGACGATATTCGCAACAACATGTATGATGCGTCTTACTTGGCGGCTGCCTCGTCCGATTCCGTATGCAGCGATAAGCTGGGAATCGACCGTCAGGAGGCGATGGCCAAAGCGGTCAGCGTTCTCGGGCGCGTTCTAGAGCTTCAGGACAAAAACAGAGCAAGCGATACATTCGGTCATTGGCCTCTTGGTCTCGGCGATAAGCCTGACGAGGCACAGCCTAATCTGCTTCCGGCTGAGCTGATGGGTGTATTGATCGTTTACTTCCAGCAGCAATACGGGGCGCAGCTTCCCGAGTCTCTCCATCAATCGCTGAATGAAGCGATTGAAGCGTTGTACCAAAGTACTTACTATCGTGTATCGCTAAAGGCATTTAATCATCATGAAGCGAAGTATACGGCGACGAAGCTTATTTTCGGATATCGCTTCAAGGATGAAGAGCTGTTGGAAAGAGGCAGGCTGGATTTGCAGCAAACTTTGGACCGCGTGAGGGCGCTAGGTTTACCGGAATACGGCGCACTACCTTGGTTCTGGCATTGGATTCAGGCGTTCACCTGCGCTTATGAAATCGTAGCCGTTCACGACATTCGCGAGGATCTGGCCTCGCTGTTGAATGAGCTATGGAATTACCGGGCGACCTACTATTTGAAGGGGGCTTGGACAGGCGGACGGATGCGCAGCTTAGGGCATGATTTGCCGAGAGACGGCAATGTCGCATTCGATTATGTTCAGTTCGGCGACTTTTCGTTGCCGCAAGCGCTGACGCGAGTCGAATATGCGGGACTACTGTTCTACCCTGCGCCAGAGAGTGCCATACGCACAGCGATGAACAGAGATCTGCCGCAAATCATCGAGCGAGTCATTACGCCCGCTGGTGAAGAGGTGAAGCGACCGCTGCATAGCTACTTGTATGTGGATAAAGGATTCGCCGCAGGCGGTATTTGGGAACGCGTCAAGGAATATGACAATGAGCAGCATCGCTGGGGCATTGATTTTCCATTACGCCAAGACTGTGGCGTGAATCGGCTGTACATCATGCAACCTGGAGAAGGATACAGCGATGGCGATCCGCGCCATGCGGGAGAGTCGGGACAATTATTGTTCCATCGCAACGTGATCATTGCTTTATATCCTCTCGCAGATGGCGAGGATGGAAGGCTGGTTGGCGTTCTTCCGAAGGGAGAATGGATGCGCGTAGACCATTCGCTCTTTGGACGCATAGATGATGTATTCGTAGCACTGTATTTACACGATGACTTCACGCTTACAGAAGAGGTTGACCGAATCAAGCTAACAAGCCGAAGAATTGCTGCAGGCGGCGTAGTCGTAGAAGCGTTAAGCGCTGATACAGCAGTACGCAAACAGCTTAACAGCTTGAAGGACTTTATGTCGGAAATGGTCAACCATATTCCGTTATGGTCAGTTAGTCTACATGAGTCGCTGCGAGTAGAATATGAGAACTTAGATGGAGAAATGTTGGCTTTGACTCTTCACGAGGAGCCGCAACGAACCCGTCGTAGCATGAATGATTCAGTAGAGAGCGAAGGTGATGTAAATTGACAAGTTCGGTTGGAACGAGAGAGACTTTGATCGGCTGTTTCGAGGAGCGGCGCTTAGCGGGAGCAGCCTTGTACACGAAGGACGGAAACGCTGTGGATTGGAAGAAGATGGCGAATGATTCTCTCTATGCCGACATGATCAAGGAAATAAAGGATGAGGGAGAACGGCTGCTTACAGAACCGATACCGGAACTGACACAAGAGTTGTATGCGCTGTTCGAAATGACGGGCAACCGACTGTCCTATGAAGGTCTTTACTTCAATCGGAGACGGAGACTAACGACATTTGCGCTGCTGTCTCTTCTRTATCCGGATAATGCTGCGTATAAAAGCGCGCTTGAGCGAATCGTGGAAGCGATTATGACTGAACCTACCTGGTGTCTGCCCGCGCATATGAAGGGTCACATCATCGGGAGAAATATCGATCTGTTCGCCGCGGAGACAGGCTTTGCGTTTTGCGAGATTTTATCGATGGCAGGCGACTTATTGCCGCGGTCTCTGCGGGATGAAATGTTGGAGCTAGTGGATCAACGATTGTTCATCCCTTACTTAGGTTACGGGCCGTATCAATGGGAGACGGCGGATCATAACTGGGCGGCTGTATGCGCAGGATCGATTGCCTCAGCCGCATTGCTTGTCGAACGCGATAATGAGCGGCTCGCTCAAATAATTGTGAAAGCGCTAGACACGATGGAGCATTATTTGTCCGGCTTCGGCTCGGACGGGGCTTGCCTGGAAGGTCCGGGTTACTGGAATTACGGCTTCGGCTATTATATTTATTTCGCTGACCTGCTTTATAACGCAACAGGTGGCAGGGCTAGCTTGCTTGATAAGGCGAAGGTCAGAGAGATTGCGATGTTCCAGCAACGCTGCTATTTAACCGGTAATAGGCCTGCCAATTTTTCTGATGCGATGCCGACTGTAAGCGTTCACATCGGGTTATCCGATTATTTGGCCGTTTCTTTTGATGAAGCGGAGCATCCGCCGCTCTCCATCCGTGCAGGTTTTACCGAGGATCATTGCATGCGTTATGCGCCTGCCTTGCGGAATTTGATCTGGTATCGTCCAGAGGCGGTCAGACAAGCCGATTGGAGTCCGGCGAGCTGGTACTTGCAAGACGCCGAGTGGCTTATATCGCGTTGCCGATCAAGCGAAGGCAGCTTCGGCTTCGCGGCTAAGGGCGGCAACAATAACGAGCCGCATAACCATAACGACGTCGGCCATTTTATTTTGCTGGCGGATGACGATCCGGCATTTGCTGCCGATCTAGGCGCCGGGGAATACACGGCACAATATTTTGGTTCTGATAGATACAGCTATGACTGTACTGGCGCGCAAGGGCATTCGCTTCCTGTTGTGGGTGGTCAACTGCAGCAGACGGGAGCCGGCAGTAAGGCCTCCGTGCTTGAGGCGCATACGAGCGCGGAGGAAGATCGGTTGGAGCTTGAACTAGCTAGCTGCTATTCGGATGTTGCCGAACTCTCCTCGTTCAAGCGTCGGTTCATCTGGCGCAAGCTTACGCGGCCGGTTCTCGAGTTGACGGATTCATTTCGATTCACAGACAAAGCGCAGTCCATCGTGGAGACCGTCATTACACGCTGCAAGCCGTCGTTGCTCGAAGACGGGCGCATACGTCTTCAAGGGAAACGACATGACGTAGCCTTCGAGTTCGAAGCTGGACGTTATGACGTAACGATCGATGAAATAAGCTTTTCCAATCATTTTGGCCAAGTAGAAAGCTATTACCGCATTCATCTGACCGTGAAGGACGTAGGTTCGAGCGAGCCTGTCTATAAATTGCAATTCAAATTTTGATAGATGGATGGGTGAGATAAATTCAAGAGTGACGGATGATTGAGATGACATCGACTGCAGTAGAGTGAACTTGCAGAGTGCGAGCAACGACTGGACGATGTGCTGAACGGTTAGCGAATATGATTAAAAGAAATCTTCCGGTCTACGGCGGCAACAATCAGTTGCGCTGGAGATCGGATTTTTTTGCGGATAAGTATGGAAGTTAGAGTAYGGCAAGTACCCTTTGGTAACACATCACCTTCCATAAAGTTTGAACCGATTTGACCGAATGACTTTTAAATGTCGATGCAAATCATGAAGGCAATAACCTATAGTGCGTTCGGTGGACCTGAGGTGTTGAAGCTGGAGCAGCTATCACGTCCGGCGGCCATTACGGGGGAAGTGGTGGTTCGTATCCTCGCAGCAGGCGTATTGCCTGTCGATTGGAAAATTCGCAAAGGATTGTTCCCGATGCCAGTGAAGTTCCCGGCGATTCCCGGAACAGCCTTCTCGGGTATTATTGAGGAGGTCGGACCAGGCGTTGCCGGGTTCAAACGAGGACAGGCGGTGTTCGGCCGAAGTACAGCAGGCACGTATGCGGAATTTACGGCTGTATCAGCAGAGTCCATTGCAATGAAACCGAAGTCTATTAGCTTCGAGGAGGCTGCCTCCATATCGGGCGGAGCAACAACGGCTTGGCGAGCGATCATGGGCGGTCAAGTGAAGAAGGGTGACCGTGTACTCATCCATGGAGCTGCTGGAGGTGTAGGCCTCTTCGCCGTTCAGTTCGCTAAGCTAAGAGGAGCATATGTGATCGGTACTGCAGGATCTGACAACATCGCGTTTATTCAATCACTTGGCGTTGATCAGCCGATCGATTATAGAGCCGTCATGTTCGAGCAAGAGGCGAAGGACATCGATTTTGTCCTGGATACGATTGGCGGAGAGACACTTGAGCGTTCATGGTCGATTGTAAAAAAAGGCGGCCGGCTCATGACCATTACAGGGCAGCCGCCTCTGGAGCGTGGAAAGGCGCTGGGCATTGAAGTGATTCCTTCCTCGTTGGCATCCAGCCGTGATCTCGAGGAGATCGCCGAGCTGCTCGGAAGTCAACAGGTGAAAGCGTTCGTGCAAAGCGTGCACCCTCTCGCTGAAGCGCGCGAAGCCCATATCCGAAGCGAAGCAGGGCATGGCCGCGGCAKAATTGTGCTACATGTTGCGGAAGAGTAAGAATAATCAATGACCGCCGTTATCGTCCTGCTCGATCGAGCAACTGTTGGCGTTTCCTGCAACAATTATCCATTTTCCAGCGTTTTACTATAGGAAGCGTCAGTAACGACTCAGTGAGAGGATGTAAGGCAATGTTGAAGCAAGCGAAGGTGCGTATTCGAATGACAGGTTTGCTAATCATTGCTGGCCTGCTGCTGCTTGCATCATGCTCTGCAACGAAGAATGAGCAACCTGTAAAAGATTCGGGCTCAGCGGATTCGGGATACGTAGCCTCGGAAGCGCCGCCAACCGCAGCGACGGTCAGCAACGAGCCGGATTTTAAGCCAGAGCAATTAGCATTCATTCAAGGTAAAGACATCTATTTGTATAGTCAAGAGTCAGAAGGCGTAACGCTGCAAGTTGGTGACAAGGAGCAGTCGTTTGATTGGATTTATGCGACGCCAAGAGATATTCCCCCGCATATGAAGGCATTGGATTACGATGGAGATGGGGGAGACGAACTTGCAGTGGACTTGTATATGGGTTCCGGAACAGGCGTTTCTGTTGAGCAGCTGCACGTGATAGAACTGAATGATACAGGGCTAGAAAACGGACATTTCTTCAAAGACTATGTCTATATTCCAGACGTATACTTAGGGCAGCTTCATGATGCGGTTGCTTTCAGTTTGTCGAATGACGATGATGCGTTAAGCGGCCAAATCACGATAGGAGATCATTTGTACACCGTTAACTTAGAGCCCTATAAAGCGTCGGATTTAGGACCGATTAATGAGGGTTTGGTGTTCGGAAGCATTGTCCGTTTCACCTTAGAGGACAAGGTCATCAAGGCGGAATTCGGAGCTGGCATTACTGCCGGATCAGCGGTTTCTCCCCAATATATTGGCGTAATTCAAGGAGAAGTTCTGTACTCGGATGGACAATTTCAACTCACGAATATACAATTTGCAGAAACAGAAAGTATCCAAATTGAGCATTGAAATTCACCGATCGTTATGATATGATGATGAAAATTTTTGATAACGGCGTTGATGAGAAGGAATACAATGCGCTTCATGTCCAGAGAGCAAGGGGATTGCTGCAACCTTTGCCTTAAGCCTTGTATATCGTCGTCTCTGAGCTATTCGAAGGAAAGCAGAGTGCATCTTCTTCAGATGCATATGGATTGCGAGTAGAATCGAACGGATTGGCACTCGTTACTGTGCTGCAGGCAAACTATTTTGCCTCATGAGACCGAAATGACAACATTTTGGTGAATCAGGGTGGTACCGCGAAAAGTTAACCCCTTTCGTCCCTTTRGCTTAGCAGCATATGCTGCCGCCATTGGATGGAAGGGGTTTTGTTATTGCTATCTAAACGATATAAAAAGCGATGAAGAGAAGAAGTACAAAGGCTTTATGCCCAGAGAGCAAGGGGAAAGCTGCAACCTTTGCCTTAAGGTCCTGTACAAAGTCGTCTCGGAGCTGTTGAAGGAAACCGCGCCTGTCGTTACTTTACTCCACCGCGAGGGCTAGCGAGTAGTAGAATCAACCGGATTGGCACACGATACCGTGCTGCAGACAAGTCGTATGTCTTGTCTCATGAGGCTGGAATGGCAACATTTCGGCAAATCAGGGTGGTACCGCGAAATGATAACCTCTTTCGTCCCTTGGCTTCGCAGCTGTATGCTGTCGCCAACGGATGAGAGAGGTTTTTTAACGTATAGGAAAGCATTTTCTCATACTTTCTCTATACGTTTCGACGAAACGCTGGAGTCTATAGAATGGACGCCATCAGGCGTATCTTCTTATTTGAGTAAGTTTAACCGATAGAAATAAGCGATGAAGAGAAGCGTTTACGAATGCGTTATGTACAGAGAGCAAAGGAAACGGTGCAACCTTTGCCATAAGGCGCGTGAATGGTCGTCTCGGAGCTGTTGAAGGAAAGCCAAGACGGGCAGAAGCAATATGTTGTTCGTCCATATGGCGAGTAGACTTAACCGGATTGGCACACGTTAACGTGCTGCAGACAGATCGAATGATCTTGTCTCATGAGGCCGAAATCGTAATCGCTACAATAACATTTCGGTGAATCAGGGTGGTACCACGAGAAGCTAACCCCTTTCGTCCCTTTGGCTGGCAGCGCATGCATGCTGTCGCCATGGGAGGAAAGGGGTTTTTGATTTGCATAAATACTAAACCAATGGAGGGATTGGAATGAACAAAGGAACAACGGATTATATTAGCGGATCGGAAGCGCTTTTGCGTTGCCTACAGGCAGAGGGAGTGGATTGCGTATTCGGCTATCCGGGAGGCAGTGCGCTCTATATTTACGATGCAATGGTAGGCAATCCGGACTTTAAGCATATTTTGACTCGGCATGAACAAGGGGCGGTTCACGCAGCCGACGGTTATGCGCGCTCGACGGGCAAGGTTGGCGTATGTCTCGCGACTTCCGGTCCAGGTGCAACGAACCTCGTTACAGGCATTGCCACGGCACATATGGATTCCGTGCCGCTTGTTATTATTACGGCAAATGTGTTCCAGTCGTTGAAGGGCTCGGATGCGTTCCAAGAAGCGGATATTATATCAATCACGATGCCGATTACGAAGCATAGCTATTATGTCAGCGATGCCGAGGAGCTTCCGCGTATCGTTCATGAAGCGTTCTTTCTTGCGAATAGCGGTAGGAAAGGCCCAGTCCTCATCGATATACCGAAGGACGTATCGAATCAGAAGCTGCATTACAAGCCGCACAAGCACAAGGGGCTCGATATCCGGGGGTATAAAGCTTCTCCGTTACTAGATCTTACGCAAGTAGATGAACTGCTTGAAGCGATTGCCGTGGCGGAACGCCCGGTTATTATTGCGGGGGGCGGTGTCGTCTATGCAGGCGCAGCAGATGAGCTGCTAGCTTTCGCTGAGTTGACAAGTATGCCTGTAGCGACGACGCTGCTTGGTCTAGGCGCATTCCCAAGCGCGCATGAGCTATGGCTTGGCATGCCTGGCCATCATGGCACGTATACAGCCAATATGGCGATTCAACAGGCTGATCTCGTTCTGTCCATCGGCTCGAGGTTCGACGATCGGGTCACGATGAAGGTAGACGGCTTCGCACCGCAAGCGAAAGTAATTGCCCATATCGATATCGATCCGGCGGAGATCGGCAAAATCGTCAAGACGGATATTGCTTGTGTCGGAGATATTAAAGAAGTGCTGACTCACGCGAATAGGAGCGCTCGCAGTGCCAGGTCGGCGCAATGGATCGAAGAGCTTAAGCTCAGCAGTCTGAAGCATCCGTTGCGCTATGCCGATTCAGACAAAGTACTGAAGCCGCAATTCGTCATGGAGCTGATTAGCGAAACGACAGGCGGCGAAGCAATCATTACGACTGATGTCGGCCAACATCAAATGTGGGCAGCGCAGTTCTATAAGTTCAAATATCCGCGCTCGCTCGTAACTTCGGGAGGTTTCGGCACGATGGGCTTCGGATTCCCGTCGGCTATCGGAGCTCAGATCGGCAATCCGCACCGGCTTGTCGTTTCCATTAATGGCGATGGTGGCATGCAAATGTGCGCACAGGAGCTGGCGATATGTGTGATTCATCAAATTCCGGTTAAGATCGTCGTCATCAACAACCAGGTGCTCGGCATGGTTAAGCAGCAGCAAGAGCTCATGTACGACAAACGGTTCAGTCAGATCGACCTTGCCGGCAGTCCAGACTTCGTTATGCTTGCCGATGCTTATGGGGTTAAAGGTCTCAGAGCTAGCACGAAAGCGGAAGCTTTGCGCATATGGGAAGAGGCACTGGCAACACCTGGTCCAGTATTGCTGGAGTTTGTTATCCCGTCGGACGAGAATGTGTACCCGATGGTGCTAGGGGGGACAACGCTCGATCAGATGCTGCTTGGAAGCTTCGACTCGTAATCGCTGCCCTCAGCTTCCGCGATGCCGAAATGTTGATCGAGTTTCTCGGCAATTCCCGGCTGCTCGTAGAACGCGATTTTGTTATCAATAAGCTTCAGGTGATTAGCCAAATCGTCAATCTGCTTCAGCACGGCTTGCCGATGCAAAGTCAGCATTTCCTTTCGTGGATGAATCGATCTGCCGCCTTCTTTGACCCATTCCATATATTGCTTGATTTCCTTGATCGGCATACCTGTATCTTTCAAGCAGCAGATGAGCGCAACCCAGTCCAGATCGTTGTCGGTGAATGATCGGTTGCCCGATGAATTGCGGGAGATAAAGGGGAGAAGCCCCTCTTTGTCATAATATCGGAGCGTATGCGCGGACAGTCCAAACTTCGCGGCAACCTCATTAATCGTGTATGGCATATTTATTTTCATCCTCTCGCTTGACTTCGAGTTAACTCTAAGTGATAGCCTTACTTTAGACCGAAATGCTTCTATAAGCAAGCGGTTAATAAAAAAGGTTAGAGGAGAATGCAGAATGGGCAATACGACCAAAATCGCACTAGTAACCGGCGGCAGCCGCGGCTTAGGCAGAAACTCGGCCATTGCGCTGTCCAAGAAAGGCATCGATGTCATTGTGACTTACAATAAAGAGCAGGAGCTCGCCGATTCCGCCGTTCAAGAAATTGAAAGCAATGGAGCAAAGGGTTATGCGATGAAGCTTGATGCAGGAGATGTGTCATCTTTCGAAGCATTCAGGTCGCAGCTGCAAGCTGTGCTTAAGGAACAATGGAATCGGGATCATATCGATTTTCTAGTCAACAACGCGGGTTTCGGTATAAATGCTCCGATTGCCGATACGACCGTCGAGCAGTTCGACAGCCTGATGAACGTTCACTTTAAAGGGGTATTTTTCCTTACGCAGACGCTGCTGCCGGTTATGAACGATCATGGCGGTATCGTTAATATTTCTACGGGACTGACGCGCTTCTCCATGAAGGGCAGTGCAGCTTATGCGGCAATGAAAGGCGCAATCGAAGTGCTTACGAAGTATATGGCGCAGGAGCTGGGCGAGCGCGGCATCCGCGTTAACGTCGTTGCGCCAGGTGCGATTGCTACCGATTTTGGCGGTGGACGCATTAAGTCGAACCAAAATCTAAGGGACCACATCGGATCGATTACGGCACTCGGACGAGCGGGCGAAGCCGACGATATTGGCGGCGTTGTCGCGGCACTATGCACGCCGGAGCTCGCTTGGGTTAACGCTCAACGTATCGAAGCATCCGGAGGTATGCTGTTGTAAGTTTGCTGCAATAACTAAGAAGAACGCAAGGCCGAGGCTTCTAAAGCCCTCTGCCTTGCGTTCTTTTGGATTAGGATTCGTAAGGAATCGTCTGAATAGTGCCGTCCTCATTGTAATGCAGCTCTGTAAATTTAACGCTCCGCTTGTTGTCTGCACCGCCCGACAGCGAGCTGTCATGATAGAATAAGTACCACTTCTCGTTGAACTGCACGATCGAGTGATGCGTCGTCCAGCCTAAGACCGGTGTAAGAATCGTACCTTGGTATACATAAGGTCCTTGGGGATCCTTGCTGATCGCGTAGACGATCTTATGCGTCGTTCCCGTGGAGTAGGACAAGTAATAGTATCCGTTATACTTATGTACCCATGGGCCTTCGAAGTATCTGCGGTCTTCGTCGCCTGCCGGTATCGGATTGCCATCCTCGTCTACGATCGAGATTTGCTTCGGCTCGCTCTTGAACGTTAGCAAATCATCGCTAAGCTCAGCTACGATTGGACCGAGCGCCGGTTCAGACGCTGCCGGGCCTTCCGCATCTTCTACAAAAGAACCAGTTTGCCATTTCTCAAGCTGACCGCCCCATAATCCGCCGAAATAAATATATGCCTTATCGTCTTCGTCGATGAAGACGGCTGGGTCGATGCTGAAGCTGCCTGGAATGTAGTCCGGCTGCGCCGTGAAAGGTCCCGCAGGCGATGTGCTTGTTGCTACGCCTAGTCGGAAAATATCGTCATGATCTCTAGCCGGGAAAAATAAATAGTACGTATTGTTGCGATAAGCTGCGTCAGGTGCCCACATTTGCTTTTTGGCCCAAGGAACATCCTTAACGTGAAGCGCTTCGCCATGGTCAACACACTCGGAATTAACGTCATCCATCGATAGAACATGGTAATCTTCCATATCGTATTGGTCGCCGTTATCGTTGGACGTCATCTCGTGATCGAGATCGTGGGAAGGATAAATATAAAGCTTGCCATCGAATACATGGGCAGAAGGGTCAGCGGTATAGATATGGGTTACTAAAGGCTTGTTCGGTGTAGTCATCGTATCCTCCTAGTGAGTTCCTATGTTCGCGAAACCGTTTTCCTCCTTATTCTATCAAATAACGCTGCCCATTAAACCCTAACAATGTTTTGTTTTTAGCCCAAAATATTTAGATTTTATCCCAAGCTTCCGTGATTAGCTCGCCGTTAAGGACAGCTGCAGCTAGCGACCCCATAGATGCGGCGGCAATCGCTTGATACATCTCTGTTGCGGCGTCTCCGGCGCTGTAGACACCGGCAACGTTCGTCTTGCCGAAGTTGTCGATGACGACGGTTCCGGAATCGGTCATGTTGCAACCAAGCCTTGCAGGCAGATCGGAGCCGGCAGCGAGCTTTGKAGCGAAGAAAATGCCCGTGCAGATAATAACGCTCCCGTCTTCCAGCCGTATTTGGTTTACGATGCCGTCGTTTGACTCAATTTGCTGAATCGGCGAAGAATAAACGGCAACATTATGCCGGTTCAGCTCCTCGCGCTGCTCCTCGGACAGCTCGTCGGGCCCATTCGAGCATATAACCGTTTGATTCGTCCAACCGGTGAGCATCTTCGCGAGATGATGCGCTCCTTGCCCCTTCGCAATAATGGCGAGCGGCTGATCGCTCAGTTCCCAGCCGTCGCAATAAGGACAGACGAAAGCGCTCTTGCCATATACTTCTCGCAATCCATTGATCTCTACCGGCAGATCTCGTTTGCCAACGGCGAAGAGCAGCTTCTTGACATAGTATACCGTCCCTTGAGACGTCGTAATCATGAATCTGCCATCCGAACCGGATACGGCTGTCGCTGCTTCGTCGACGAAACGAACGCTAGGATAGGCGCTTATCTCCTCGCGCGCTACCTTCCTGAAGTCGGCGGGCTTAATGCCGTCGCGAGTGAGGTAACCATGAGTTGCATGTGTAACCCGATTGCGAGCCCGTCCCTCATCGATCAAGACAACGGTTTTTCTTGCTCTGCCTAGCACAAGCGCTGCGCTCAAACCGGCTGGACCGCCGCCGATAATACCAACATCCATCAATTGTTCCATTATAATCTCCCTCTCGGATCTTGAATTATAGACTCTATATATCCATTATAGATGTTATTTGTCCATAATTCAATATACATTATCCAATTAAAAGAAGAGGCTGCCCATGCGGGCAGCCTCCGTTCTTTATTCGCCCCTAACATAGGCAAGCAGCTTCTGCAGCCATGTTAGGTTGTTTTGGAGCATTTGATAGGCATGCTCAGAGATAAGCTTGACCGGCACAAGCTTATTCTCCGGAATGTCGTGAAGAAGCTCGGGATCGCTATTTTCGATGAGTTCTATTCGTTTGGCCATACGATTGATCGATTCCTCAATGAGATAAGCCAGCTTGTGCTTATCGACTTTATCGAGAAATAGGAGCGAGGAGTAAAGCGTTGTTATGTTCGTGACGTTCTGGAAGACGGCATAGATGTCATCCTCCAGCGCCTTACGTCCTTTATCCGTTATGCCGTAAGTCGTTTTCTCGGGACGATTATCCGATTGAACGACTTTAATTTTTTTGATTAAGCCTTTTTTGGCAAGTACCTCAAAATGATAATACAGCGTTCCATCATTAATGGATATGGCGCTGTCCAATGACTTGAGCAYCTGCTTCTTCAGATCGTAGGGATGGCGCTCACCCTCGCTTAACGTTCCCAATATGAAAATTTGAAGTGTCATTATGGCCTCCTTAGCAACGGCAGTCAAAAGGGCTGGCAGGACTATGAAATCGTCTGCCGGCCCTTAAATTCTATAATAGCACATTAGAAAGCGTAATAATTACGCAAACTTTACATCATGATTGGCTGTGTCGCAGGCGGTTGCTGGGTGCCGCTTAGCTCTGAAGCTTCTTGAACAGCCTCCGATTTGCCGCCTTTGATAGCATGAATAACGGTGTTGATAACAAGCGCGCCGACTGCGACAAGAGCAAGTCCGAGCACATAATAGCCTGTTCGGCCTCCGCCGAATAAGTTGTTGTAGATCAATTGAACGTTGTAGAACATTGGCGTAATGTGGCTAACGGCTTTGAAGAAACCTGGCATCATATCTTGCGGCATCACAGCGCCGTTACTGACCGTTTGGCTAAGCAGGATCGGCAGGTTCACCAGCATACCGGCCTGGCCGAGCAAGATGCAGAAGATGCTTGTGAATTCGATAGCTGCGAACATTTCCAGCGACTGAGTAAGCCACATATGAACAAACGTTTCGAAGCCGTAGCCTTGAACGGCAAAATAAATCGATATTCCAATGAGCGGAAGGATAAGCGACAGCAATACGTTAACGCCCTGCAACGACAGGAACGCCTTCCACTTCCCGAGCTTAGACTTCAGCTCATTCAAGGCGCCAATGCTCATCATGGAGTAGATCATGGCAGCGGCATAGATAGACATCGTTAGAAACATCGGCGCCATCTGATTGTGCATCCCGGCAGGCGGTTGGTTCGTCATAACGATACTAGCCGCAAACTTGTTCTGAATCGCTTCTGTCATTTGCTTTGACTGCTCCTCAGGGACGTTCAGCGATTGCAGCGCACCTTGCGTCGACTGAGCGAGCAGTTGCGAGCTCATTTGATTAGAAATTTGATCGGCTACGCTCTGGACGGTGCTAACGACAGACGCCGGATTGGATTGATTAATGAAAAACGCAAGCTTTGCTTGCTCGCCCTGCTCTGACAGCTTCTGCGAGAAATCGGCCGGGATATGAATAAGCAGATGGGAGCTGCGGTCATCAAGTTGTTGCTTAGCATGATCCAACGAGTCATCCATTATGACTTTAAGCGGCAACTGTTCTTGCATTTGCTTTACGAACTCGTCACCGTATTGCGCATCCTCATTCACGATGGAAACGGTAAGCTGGTCTACATTTTTGGGAATGGCGCTGTAACCCGACATAAAAATAACGATCATTACGACTTGATAAAAAACCATCATGAATATGCCTGATGCAATCCCTTTGTGCTTCAAAAAACTTTTCATGGCTCCACTCTCCGCTCTTTATCCATACTTTATATAATGTACTCTAATTAGAGTACTCTGTCTGTAGTTTGTTGTCAAGTTCAAAGGCAATGGACCAAGCATGTAGTGCTTGTACGTGAAGCAAGTGCAAAAGTCCAAAAAATGATGCCTCTTATCTAAAAAATGCTACCTATAACGACCGAGCGCCAATTGCTACTATTTAATCGAAGGCTAGTTAGACGTCGTAACGAAGCAAAAAAACGATTCGGGAGGTAACATTCGTGAGGAAGATGGCAACCGTATTTATTGTTCTCGTCTTAGTACTGAACGGGTTCGCGACAATGGTTCATGCTGATTCGTCATCCGCGCCAGAAGATTTGAATGGCATAATGACGGTCAATTCTGTTCAGTTGAGCTGGTCAGCCGCAGAAAATGCAATGGCTTACAATTTATACCGGGCACAAAGCAGTTCAGGGCCATACGAGAAGGTGAATGATGCTTCTATTGCAACTGCAAGCTATACGGACAAAGGGGTGGCGACGGATACAACCTATTATTACAAGGTGTCTGCGTTAAGGGAGGGCGGAGAATCAAGTCTATCCGCAGAATTTGCGGGTACGACGGTTGTGGCACTCGGCCCCAATGTGAAAGTCTACGATCCGACGATGGATATAGCGACGATCCAGTCAGAAGTTGATGACATCTTCGCCGAACAGGAATGGGCGGAGTTCGGTCAAAGCCGTTATTCGCTTCTATTCAAGCCAGGCGTCTATAACAATCTGAACGTGAGAGTCGGCTTTTACACGCAAGTAGCAGGACTTGGCCAAGACCCGGACGATGTGCTCATTAACGGCGGCGTCACGGCCGATGCCAAGTGGGATAACGGCAATGCGACACGCAATTTTTGGCGTTCGGTGGAAAATTTATCGTTTAAGCCGCTTGACCTGACCAAAAATCCGCCAACGCTGACCGACGCGAAGTGGGCGGTGTCGCAGGCTGCGCCGATGCGGCGCGTGCATGTGCTCGGGAAGATTAATTTATTCGACTTTACATCAAGCTGGGATGCGGGCTGGGCGAGCGGCGGCTATATCGCGGATTCTATTATCGACGGCACCATACTTCCGGCATCGCAGCAACAATTTTTCTCCCGCAATAATGAGTATACGAGCTGGTTGAACGGCGTATGGAATATGATGTTCGTCGGCGATACGAATCCGCCTGAAGGAACATTCCCGGCACAGCCCTATACAGTCATCGATGAAACGCCGGCGATTAAGGAAAAGCCTTATCTCTATATCGACGATAGCGGTGAATATAACGTCTTTGTACCTTCACTGCAAACCGATAAAGTAGGCGTTAGCTGGAAGGACGGCTCGACTCCCGGCGACTCGCTGCCGATTAGCGATTTTTACATTGCTGATCCCGAGAGCTCGACGGCGGACGATATTAATGCGGCCCTCGATAATGGACTTCATCTATTGTTTACGCCAGGCTTCTATTACTTGGACGATACGATAAGAGTAGAGAATCCGGACACCGTCGTAATGGGTCTTGGATATGCTTCGCTTGTGCCGACAACAGGATTGCCGGCTATGACGGTTGCCGACGTTGATGGAGTAAGCGTGTCTTCGCTCTTCTTTATTGCCGGGGAGGAAATGTCTCCATCGCTTCTAACCGTTGGAGAGGAAAATTCAGACGTCGACCATTCCGCTAATCCGATCCTTATTGCGGACCTATTCTTCGGTATAGGCGGATTTCTTCCAGGCAGCGCAGACGTCGGTCTTATCGTGAACAGCGACGACGTCATTGGCGATCACTTCTGGATTTGGCGAGCAGACCATGGCGCCGGAGCAAGCTGGGATACGAATATAAGCAATAACGGTATAATCGTGAACGGCGAAGATGTGACGATCTATGGGTTGTTCAACGAGCATCATGAGCAATACCAAACGATCTGGAACGGAAATGGCGGCAGGCTGTACTTCTATCAGTCCGAGATTCCATATGACCCGCCTTCCCAGGAAGCTTGGATGAGTCATGACGGAACCGTTAACGGCTACGCTTCCTATAAGGTTGGCGACGACGTAACGACTCACGAGGCGTGGGGGCTTGGCATCTATTCCTTTTTCAGGGACGCTGACGTTGACTTGGAAAATGCGATGGAGGTTCCGCAAGTAGAGGGGGTTAAGATCCATCATGTGACTACGATATGGCTGAACGGCGTGGCAGGCAGCGAAATTACGCATATTATTAACGGCACAGGCGGCAAAGTATATGCCAACTCGCCGGCAAGCGCGATGCGCCAGACGGTTACGCATTATACGACAGGCGACAGCGAAGCGCCTACCGAACCGACAGACTTAACGGCGCTCGCGGTGTCCAGCAAGCAGATCGATCTGACCTGGACAGCTGCAACCGACAATATCGGCGTTGAAAGCTATGATATCTATCGCGATGGCGTGAAGGTGGGCACTGAGAACGGCACGTCGTACAGCGATTCCGGACTTAAAGCGAAGAAGGAGTACAGCTATACGGTCGTTGCGCGAGACTCCGCAGGAAATCAATCGGAGGCCAGCAATGAAGCAAGCGYCGTGACGCAAAGAGAATTAACGACTTACAATCAAAGCGGATGGACAGCAACGGCCTCGTCCGGTACTGGCAGCGTCGGCAATCTAATAGACGGCAATACAAGCTCGCGCTGGAGCTCAGGAACGCCGATGGTGCCGGGACAATACTTTGCTATCGATATGAAGTCGGCCAAGCAAATTTCACGCTTGTCGATTACGTTGCCGGCAGGCAATAACGACTATGCGCGCGGTTACGAGATCTACATCTCGCAAGACGGCATCGATTGGGGCACGGCGGTCGCCAGCGGAACGGGCAGCGCATCCATAATCGTTGACTTCGAAGAAGCATTAACGGCGCAATTCGTTAAAGTCGTGCAGACGGGCTCAGCCGGTAGCTGGTGGGCCGTCGATGAATTCGGCGTTTACACGGATACGGAGAAATCGCTTGATCGGAAGTCATGGACGGCAACAGCTTCGCCGGCAGGCGATTCGACCGCCAATYTGCTGGACGATAAGCCTTCAACCCGCTGGAGCTCAGGCACGACGATGGTTCCCGGCCAATCGATCGTCATCGATATGAAAGCGGAGCAATGGTTTAACAAAATCGTAGTGGACTCAAGAGGAAGCAACAACGATTATTCGCGTTCGTATGAAATCTATATTTCTGATGATGGCGCAGAATGGGGAACGGCGCTCGTTGCGGGAACGGCGAACGGTCCGCTCATTGTATCCGATTTTGCCGATCAAACGGCTCGCTATTTGAAGCTTGTTCAGACGGCAACGAATAGCAGTTGGTGGTCCGTCCATGAGATTACGGTTTACCGTGACGGTACGGTGCCGGTGCCGGTGAGCGGGATTGAAGTAGCGGGCGCTGGCGGAGCGGAAGCGATTACGGCGAAAGGCGGAACCCTCCAAATGACTGCGCAGGCGCTACCGGTCTATGCAGATGATACGGACGTCTTTTGGTCGGTCACGGGAGCAGATGATGAGGAGACAGAGCTCGCGACGATTAGCGTAAGCGGTCTGGTAACCGCACTCGATAACGGTGCAGTAAAGGTAGTTGCAACGGCGGTTGACGGTTCGGGGGTAACAGGGAGTGCGATCATCGAAATTAGCGGTCAACATCCCGTCACTGCAATAATCGTAACGGCTGAAGACGATGCAACATCGATTACAACCGCAGGCGGAGAGCTGCAGCTGTTCGCAGCCGTTTCGCCGGACAATGCTGACGATCCAGGCGTAATCTGGTCCGTGACGGATTCGAGCGGAGAACTGACGACAGCAGCGGAAATTAACGATAACGGCGTATTGACCGCCCTCGATAACGGTACAGTCAAAGCCGTAGCTACGGCCATCGACGGATCGGGGATAACTGGCAGTCTTACGATTGCGATTAGCGGACAACATCCGGTTACAGATATTGAGGTAACAGGAGCAGGCGGTGCGTCAACGATTACGACAAAAGGCGGTACTTTGCAGTTGAATGCCGAGGTTCGGCCGTCAGATGCGGACAATAAAGAGTACGTTTGGTTGGTAACCGGAACGGATAGCTTGCCTACGGCACTGGCAACGATAAGCAGTTCGGGTCTGTTGACCGCGGTCGATAACGGTTCTGTGAACGTTGTGGCGTCTGCAACAGACGGCTCTGGCGTAACGGGTTTTCTAACCGTCGATATTAGCGGACAACATCCCCTAACAAGTATTGCAGTCACAACAGCAGGCGGTGCAACCACGATTACGGCTAAGGGCGGAACGCTGCAATTGAATGCCGAAGTACTGCCAGCCGATGCGGATAATGATGCGGTAGTATGGTCAGTTTCGTCGCCTGACGACAGCCCGACAGATAAAGCAACGATAAGTGTAGACGGATTATTAACGGCCGTGAAGAACGGAGAAATCAAAGCAGTGGCGACAGCATCGGACGGTTCGGGCGTCAAAGGCACTATAATGATTGTCATTAGCGGTCAGAAGTCACAGAATACAAGCAATCCTCCAGTGGATCAGCCAACCCTCCCTGAGCAGTCGAGAGAGGATACCAAGCTTGTGCTGCAAGGCGAGGAAGCGGTAGCGGAGCTGTCTCCGGGGGAGACGGAGGCGCAACTGTCGGTAGACAGTATCAAAGCAGCTGGCAACCATCCCGTTGTCATTCAATCGGATGAAATGTCCATCACGATTCCGAATGCTGTTCTTGCGCAATTGATCGGTTTGCTTCCTGGGGCGATAGATGCTAAGGTCACCGTTCGCGTTCATGGCGCTGCACAGGCAGATACACCTGCCGGTCCGAACCTGACGTTCGGCGGCCAAGTGTTCGAACTCGATCTTTTCCTTACGGATAAGGAAGRTAAGAAAGTGAAGTTATCGTCTTTCCCTGAACCAGTCGTCATTACGCTTCCTATCACTTCTAATAATGTCGATAAAGAGCTGCTCGGCGTTTATTACTACAACGAAGCGACGAAGGCGTGGGAATATGTAGGCGGGACGGTTGATCCGTCAGGGACAGCAGTCGTCGTCGGCTTGCAGCACTTTAGCAAATATGCGGTTATGGCCTATAACAAGTCATTTATTGATGTGCCAATATCCCATTGGGCATATAAGACGATCAAAGTGCTCGCTTCGAAACATATTGCGAATGGCGTGACAGTTGTATCTTTTAATCCTGCCGGACAGACGTCACGCGCGCAATTCGTTACGATGCTTGCTAATGCGCTCGGGCTGACAAGCGATAACGGGGTTACGCCGTTCACGGATGTGGATGCTCAGGATTGGTACGCAGGAAGTATTGCGGCTGCATACAAGGCCGGGTTAGTAACAGGTGTATCGGAGACGAGTTTCGCACCGAATGCGACAATCACAAGAGAGCAGATGGCGATATTGATGGTGCGGGCTTATGAACTAGCGAGCGGCAAGAAGGCATCGGAACAAGCAAGCTTGGCAAGCTTGAAAGACGGGGAGAAAGTTTCCGTCTGGGCTGCGGATGGTGTTGCGAAAGCTATCGAGCTGGGCTTAATGAAGGGCCAATCAGCAGCGTTGTTCGCTCCTCAGGATCAAGCGAGCCGCGCAGAAACGGCGCAAGCGATCTATAATTTATTGAGCAAGTTGCAGTGGATATAAGAATAACGGACGAGAGCAGAGAGGCTGAACCTGAGCAACGGCAGGTTCAGCCTCTCTGTCGTTTTAATTGTGAACATTGTATGCCAGTCCGGATAAACCTTCATTTTGCGCCGATAGGTTGGTATACTTGGGACAAGTAGCAGGACAAGACGCGATGAATGGAGCTATTCCTATGTATAGTAGTTTGGAGCAATGTTTAATTGATCTTGAGAAAAACGGCCATCTCGTTCGAATTAAGGAAGAGGTTGACCCGTATTTAGAGATGGCGGCTATTCATATGAAAGTTTTTGAGGCGGGAGGACCTGCCTTATTGTTCGAAAATGTGAAAGGAACGAAGTTCCGGTCCGTATCGAATCTGTTCGGTACGACGGAGCGGAGCATGTTCATCTTCCGCCAAACATGGGATGCAGTTCAGAAGGTAATGGCTGTTCGCAGCGATCCGATGAGCGCGCTGAAGCGGCCCTTCAGCAATATCGGAACAGGCTTAGCGGCTTGGAATGCGCTCCCCGCGAAGAAGACGCGCAGTCCGCTTGCGCTTCACGAAGTGAACATCTCCGACTTGCCGCTCATCCAGAGCTGGCCGATGGATGGCGGAGCTTTCGTAACGCTGCCGCAAGTGTACTCGGAGGATCCGGATAAGCCGGGCATTATGAATTCCAATCTCGGGATGTACCGCATTCAACTAAGCGGCAACGAATACGAGATGAACAAGGAAGTCGGTCTTCATTATCAGATACATCGGGGCATTGGAATCCATCAGGAGAAGGCCACGAGGAAGGGGCAGCCGCTCAAGGTAAGCATCTTCATCGGCGGCCCTCCCGCGCATACGCTGTCGGCGGTTATGCCGCTGCCCGAGGGCTTAAGCGAAATGACGTTCGCAGGTCTGCTTGCAGGTCGACGCTTCAATTATAGCTATGTCGACGGATATTGCATTAGCAATGATGCCGACTTTGTCATTACGGGAGAGATTCATCCCGGCGAGACGAAGCCGGAAGGCCCGTTCGGCGATCACCTGGGCTATTACAGCTTGACCCATGAGTTCCCGCTCATGAAGGTGCATAAGGTATACGCCAAGCCCGGCGCCATCTGGCCATTCACGGTCGTAGGTCGTCCGCCGCAAGAAGATACGGCATTCGGCAATCTCATTCATGATCTAACGGGAGATGCGATTAAGCAGGAGATTCCTGGCGTGAAGCAGGTTCACGCGGTCGATGCCGCGGGCGTTCATCCTTTGTTGTTCGCTATCGGCAGCGAGCGCTACACGCCATACCAGCAGGTGAAGCAGYCTGCCGAGCTGCTCACGATTGCCAATCGGATTCTTGGTACAGGGCAGCTAAGTCTTGCCAAATATTTGTTCATTACGGCGGAAGAGAAGCAGCCGCTTGATACGCACCGCGAAGCGGATTTCCTGGCTTATATATTGGAACGTCTTGACTTGAGACGCGATATTCATTTCTACACGAATACGACGATCGATACGCTCGACTATTCGGGGACGGGTATAAATAGCGGCAGTAAGGTCGTGTTCGCTGCCTATGGAGATAAGAAGCGCGAGCTCTGCAGCGAGACGCCGGAGACGCTTAAGCTGCTGAGCGGCTATGACAATCCGCGTATGATTATGCCGGGGATCGCCGTCTTGCAAGGCGCGGCGTTCACCGATTATGACAGCGCTAAGCTGGAGATGGCCAGCCTAAGCGAAGCTATTGCGGAGAGAGGGCCGCTTGATTCATGCCTGATCATTATTGTCGCCGACGACAGCTCGTTCATGAGCGAGACCTTAGGCAATTTCCTGTGGGCTACGTTCACGCGCAGCAATCCGTCGCACGACATGTACGGAGTGAACAGCTTCTATGAGCATAAGCATTGGAGCTGCGATAACGTCATTATCGATGCCAGAGTAAAGCCGCATCAAGCGCCTCCGCTTATTCCCGATCCGAATGTCGAGAAGAGCATCGAGCGGATATTCGTCAAGGGAGCAAGCCTAGGACATTTGAACATTTAATCTGCGCAACGGCCCTGATGGAATTTTTTTTCGGGGCTTTCGATTGGATAAGTATTGTCATTTGTTAAACGCTAAGGAAAGTCAGACATCAGGGAGAATGACACATGCCGGCATTATCTAAGCTGCAGACGAGCTTATTGCTCGCTTTTTTAATTATCGTATGGGGGATCAATTGGCCTGTGTCCAAATACGCTTTGGATTACATGCCGCCTGTATTGTTCTCAGGCATTAGAACGTTGATCGGCGGTTTACTGCTGCTCGCAGTCGCCATTCCGAGATGGAGTCGGCTTCGGCTCAAGGAAACATGGGTGATCTATGTCGTATCGTCGATCGTCAATGTTATTTTGTACTATGGCTTGCAGACAATCGGATTAAATTACTTGCCTTCGGGGTTGTTCTCGGCAATCGTATTCCTCCAGCCTGTGCTCGTCGGCATCTTTTCGTGGCTGTGGCTCGGCGAATCAATGAATGTCATGAAGATCGGCGGACTATTACTCGGCTTCGCGGGCGTAGGCGTCATATGCAGCGGAGCGGGCGGACTTTCAGGCCATATATCCGTAGAAGGAATACTGCTAGCGCTTGGTTCCGCGTTTAGCTGGGCATTAGGAACGATATATGTGAAGAAGACGAGCGCTCGCGTTGATCCTATCTGGCTCGTGACGAACCAACTGCTGATCGGCGGCTTATTCATGACGGCTGTCGGTTCGGGGGTAGAGAGCTGGTCTGAAGTCGAATGGAGCTTAGGCTTTATAATCGCTTTATTGTTCATATCGATCTTCGTCATTGCGATTGGCTGGATCATCTTCTATAAACTGATGGATTCGGGCGAAGCGAGCAAGGTGGCCTCTTTTACGTTTCTAATCCCGCTCATCGCTATCCTAATCGGGACGCTGTTTCTGGACGAGCCTTTCACGATGTCTTTGCTTGCCGGCCTTGTGCTCATTCTTCTAAGCATTTACTTCGTCAACCGCAGAACCAATGGAAATTAGAAAAAACAAATCCCCTGCTTCACCGCATACGCGGGTAGAGGCAGGGGATTCGTTCTGTATGCAACGTCAGACTAATGGTTGATATCGCATTTGTTCAATATAAACGAGATTTGATTTTCAAGTCGATTGATCGTTTCTTGAGATTCCTTATCTTCTGCTTGCTGTCCACGAAGCGCTTCTAGCTCCTGCTTGAGCTGATGCAGATCGTCTCCCGCATTGGCGCAATCATAATTGCTCTCGAGGTTACCTAGCATGTCTAATCCTCCAATCAGTAGGTAGGTGTACCTGACTATTATGGTGGATTTCAAGCAACTTATTCACTTCCCCTAGATTTTCCCCTGTCTTGCCCTCATTGGATTCCCTTTTTTGTTTTTGTCGATTATTTGAATTTGGGCCGGACGGATCGCCCTTTTATGAGCGTGACATAGATGCGTTCGTTGTCGACGGAGTCGCCGGCTAACATCTTGAGCAACTGCTCGGAGGCTAGAGCTCCCCATTTGCGCATGGAATAATCGATGGTAGCCAATCTAGGCTGGATGAATTGGGCCAGCTCGATGTTGTCGAAGCCGATCAGATGAATATGCTCGCCAATGATAAGCTTGCTATGGTCGCGAACGTATCCATACACGCCGATGGCCATCTCATCGTTCAGGCACAAGACGGCTGCTGGACCGTTATATTGCTCGACGATTCGCTGAGCTGCCGCTGCGCCGCTTGCCTTACTGAAATCCCCCTCAAGCTCGGTCAACTGCGCGCCGGGCGAGCGCTCGGCAACCTGATGAATGGCGCGCAGCCTCTGGTTGGCATCGTAAGAGCCTTTCGGCCCCGTTACCGCATAGATTCGGTCATGACCTTGTTCAAGCAAAAACTCCATAGCGAGAGTGGCCCCTGCTTTATTGTCGAGCAGCACCTGGTTAATAAGAGGATGATGCAATTCGCGGTCAAGCACGACCGCCCTATGCCCTTGCCCCGCGTATTGAAGAAGCTCTTCATTGGAAAAAGTTTCATCGAGAATAATAGCGCCATCGATCATTCCTTCCGGAATGAGGCGGCGGGATTGCGATCCGCTGCATACGAGCAAGTCATAACCCTTGGCGCTCAAATAGTCTTTGACGCCTTGAAGCAAATCGCCATAGAAGCTGCCGCTGAAATCGGTTAAGAAGATGCCGATCAGATTCGATTTTTTCTTCTTCAGCAGTCGAGCGGCGGCGTGAGGAACGTAATTCAGCTCCTCGGCGATCTGCAATATCCGTGCAGCGGTCTCCTTCGTAACCTTGTCGCTTCCGTTAAGCGCGTAGGAAACGGTGGAGATGGACACGCCGGCTTGCTTTGCAATATCTTTGATGCTTGCCAATGGTTTCGTGCCTCCGATATCGTTGGTGAAACGTTTTTATTTATTCTATATTTGACTATATCGTATTAACAATTGTTTATCAATAGGAGGATTTATGTGTATATAAGGTGCAATTAAAGGTTTGACAGCCCGAATAATGCGGAATTATAATCGATTACAGGATCAATCGAAACGTTTCGATTCAATTTTATTTTGGAGAGGTTGCGACTGCCATGTCAAATCACAATTCAGTTCAAACGCAGCAAGCCCAATCCCGTAAAGACATTGATCTGAACGGACTCATCAAACAAATGACGCTGGACGAAAAAATCGCCCAGTTAATACAACTGGCCGTACCTTTCTATGAAGGCGCCGTCGGCGCTGGACAAATTACGGGACCGATGGAGTCGCTTGGCATTACGGAAGAGACTGTTCACAACTCGGGCTCCGTACTTGGAATGGCAGGCGCCCAGGACGTTATCAACGTGCAGCGCACGCATTTAAGCAACAATCGGCACGGCATTCCTCTGCTTATGATGGCGGACATCGTGCATGGTTTTAAAACGATCTTCCCAGTGCCGCTTGCAATCGGCTGCTCATGGGACATGGAACTGGCTGAGCAAAGCGCTGCCATTGCTGCGAAGGAGGCTGCCGTATCCGGCGTTCATGTGACGTATGCGCCGATGGTCGATCTTGTTCGCGATCCGAGATGGGGGCGCGTCGTGGAATCGACTGGCGAGGATCCATACTTGAATTCGCTGTATGCCCGCGCTTTCGTACGAGGTTTCCAAGGCTCGGATCTGGCTGGAGACATGGATAAGGTCGCAGCATGCGTGAAGCATTTCGCTGCATACGGCGCGGCTGAGGGCGGTCGTGATTACAATACGGTCGATCTGTCCGACCGCCAAATGCGCGAGTTTTATTTGCCGGCTTACAAAGCTGCTTTGGACGAAGGCTGCGAGATGGTCATGACTTCCTTCAACACCGTGGACGGCGTGCCGGCAACCGGCAATTCCAAGCTGATGCGGAAGCTGCTTCGCGAGGAATGGGGCTTCGACGGCATCCTTATTTCCGACTGGGGAGCGGTGAAGGAGCTAATCGCCCACGGCATTGCCGCAGACGAATCCGAAGCAGCGCTGAAAGCGATCAAAGCAGGCGTAGATATTGAGATGATGACCTCCTGCTATGTGAGTCATCTATCCGAACTAGTAGAGAGCAAGGACGTCAATGAAGAGCTTATTGACGAGGCTGTACTGCGAATATTGAAGCTGAAGCAGAAGCTCGGCTTGTTCGACAATCCGTATCGTGCAGCAGATCCGAAGCGGGAGACAGAAGTCGTGTTTTGCGATGAGCATCGCGATACGGCAAGAGAGCTGGCTGTTAAATCATGCGTTTTGTTGAAAAACGATGGGGCACTTCCGCTGTCAGCCGATCGTAAGATCGCGCTTATCGGCCCTTTTGCCAGACACAGCGACGTGCTTGGCCCGTGGTCGTGGACAGGCTCGAAGGATGCCGCGGTAACGATGGAAGCAGGCATGAGAAACAGGCTCGGTGATGCAGCTGAACTGCTTGTCGCGGAAGGTTGCGGCATCGAAACAGCGACGGAGGAGCAGTGGCAGGAGGCGCTTACAACGGCAACGGCCGCCGATATCGTCGTATTGGCGCTCGGCGAGCACTCGGATATGAGCGGCGAAGCCGGCTGCAGAGCGGACATTCGCTTGCCAGGCATTCAGCTTGAATTGATTCGCAAGATCAAGGCGTTAGGCAAGCAAGTCGTAGCTGTCCTGTTCAACGGACGCCCGCTCGATCTGCATGGCGTATACGAGGAAGCGGACGCGATTCTAGAAGCGTGGTATCCAGGCTCCGAAGCGGGCAGCGCGGTAGCGCCATTGTTGTTCGGCGATGCGAATCCTTCCGGACGGTTGACGATGTCCTTCCCGTATAGCGTCGGTCAAGTTCCGGTTTACTACAACGCGTATAATACGGGCCGTCCGCAAGGCGCGCCGGATGCTCAGGTTCGCTACGTGTCTCAGTATCTCGACATTCCGAATGAGCCTCTGCTGCCGTTCGGGTTTGGGCTTAGCTACAGTGAATTCGCATATAGTGAAGCAAGCTTGTCGTCGGAGACGATGAAGGAGTCCGATCAACTTAAAGTAACGGTAAAGGTAACGAATGCAGGAAACGTTGCTGGCGTGGAAACGGTACAGCTCTACGTGCGTGATCTGTCGGGCGAGGTTGTCCGTCCAGTGAAGGAACTGAAGGATTTCCGCAAGGTGGTGCTTCAGCCAGGGGAGTCCAGTGTAGTGGAATTCGTACTCACGGAGCAGCAGTTGCGGTACTACCATTCCGATCTTGCGCATGAAAGCGATGCAGGCGCATTCATTGCATTCGTAGGACCGAACAGCAAAACCAATGCGGCGCTGCCATTCAAGCTAATCAAATAATTAACGCCCCGCACAATCAAACGCAAGGGGCTGCCGACGGTACCGAACGCCTGCAGCCTCTTTGCTTTTGGAGAACAACCGCGTATATGCTCTTACAGTGCTTCTCTCTACGGATGTGGGACGGCGAGGGTGGCTGTAAGCTCGTATGTGCTCTTACAGCGCAGGAGTAACTGGTTACTCGGTTGTGTAAGAGCATATATGCTCTTACAGATGGAGACTGAGTCGACGAGAGCATCTAGGCTCTTATATGCACATATAAAAAGCCGTCCGCACCATGAAGGGCGGACGGCTGAGGTTGAACCTATTATTCTTTTACCGCACCAATAACGATACCTTTAACGAAGAAACGCTGCAGGAACKGATAGACGAGCAGGATCGGCAAGGCTCCGATAAAGATTTGCGAGGCGCGGAGCGTCCGCTGCGACAGATTGGCGATAACGGCGGGATCGAAGCTCGTCGTATTCCCTTGCACGATGATCGTCTGCATGAAGCTCGCGAGCGGGAGATTTTCCGATCCCTTCATATAAATAAGCCCGTCGAAGTACGCGTTCCAATGGCCAACCATCGTGAACAAGGCGATCGTGGCGATTGCCGGCAGCGAAATGGGCAGATAGATCGAAATAAAACTTCGAAAATGTCCCGCGCCGTCCATGAACGTCGCTTCCTCCAGCTCCTTAGGCACGGTGCGGAAAAAGTTAAGCAGCAATATAATGTTGTATACGGTGACGAGGACCGGAAGAATGAGCGCAAGCAGGTTGTTAATCAACCCGAGACGCAAGATAAGAATATAACTCGGAATGAGGCCGCCGCTGAACAGCATTGTGACGACGAAATACCAGAGATAGGCGTTGCGGCCGCGGAATACGCGGTTGTCCTTGGACAGCGCATAGGCGGCAAGCGAGTTTACGAGCAGTGCTAGCGCCGTACCGAAGACGGTACGCTTGACCGAGATCCATAACGATGCCAAGAAGTTGGCGTTGTCGAATGTCTTGACGTAGGCCTCGACCGTGAAGCCGATCGGCCAGAAGGTGACAAGTCCGGCATTGGCGGGCGCGGTATCGCTGAGCGATACCATCAGCAAGTGGAACAGCGGGAGCAAGCAGCATACAGAGATGACGGCGAGTAAAATATAGTTGAATACGCTGAAAATGCGGTAAGGCAGCGTCTTGTGGTACATAAGCGTTCATCCTTTCAAATCTAGCAGAGTCGGTTTAGAAGATGCGGTAACCGGCGTATTTGTACGCAAGACGGTATGAGATAACGATCAAGACAAGGCTGATCATCGACTTGAACAGGCTGACCGCGGTCGCGAAGCTGAATTGTCCGCTTAACAAGCCTTCCCGGTAGACGAATGTATCGATAATGTCGCCCTGCTGGTAGATCATCGGACTGTATAGATTAAATACTTGGTCGAAGTTCGCGTTCAGCACGTTGCCGAGCGCAAGCGTAGCAACAACGATCAGGATCGGCACGAGCGAAGGAATTGTAATATGCAGCGTCTGCTTCAAGCGTGTAGCACCGTCAACTTCGGCCGCTTCATAGAGCGCAGGGTTAATGCCGGCAAGCGCAGCCAGGAAGATGATGGTGTTGAACCCGAATTCCTTCCATACGTCGCTGAAAATAATCGTTAAGCGGAACCAGGTACCGTCGCCAAGGAAGAAGATCGGCTTTTCCAATCCGAATACATTCGTCAGCAACTGGTTAACGATGCCGGTCTGAGCGAGCAGGTCGATCAGAATGCCCCCGAGCGTAACCCACGACAGGAAGTGGGGCAAATAAACGAGCGACTGAATCGAACGCTTGAAGCCCATATTGCGGACTTCGTTCAACAGCAAAGCGAAGCCGAATGGAATGATTAAGTTCATGATGATTTTGGAGCAGGCGAAGATTAAGGTGTTGCCGGTAATTTTCATAAAATAGTCATTTTCGAACATGTACTGAAAATGCTTCAAGCCGACGAACGGAGAATCGGCAAAGCCAAGCGATGCCTTGTAATCCTGGAAGGCCATAATAATGCCAGACATCGGCAGGTAGGAAAAGACGAAAACGAGCAATACGGCCGGCAGCACCATCAGATGCAGCACCCACGGTACCCGGTAGCCCTTTCTTTTTCCCGTTTTACGGGCGGCCCCGAGGTTAGCGTCTTTCAAAGTCAATTGTTCCATAGCCCTCTCCCGTTCAATAAAAAATTTATTTGTATATGAGGTGTAGCCCTGCTATATATAATATCAACGCGTACGATCAGCGAACTATAAGACATTATTAGGATCGATAGTGTTTTGTTAGGGTTATTTCCTAGGGGGAGAGAAATATGAAGCGGGGTTCAGTCATCGGTTATCTAAGAAAAAGGATGGGAGCCAAGTTCAGCTTGTTCGCGAAAATGAACGGATTGATCGTCATCTTGTTCATTCCGATCACCATTCTTTTTACTTACTCCAATGGAGTTGCGTCAAGCGTCATCGACAAGGAGCTGCAGGCTTCGAACATTAAGCAGCTGTCGTTCCTCGCGAGTCAGATCGATTCGCGGATCAGCCAAACGATGGACTTCGTCCTGACGTTCTCCAGAGATCCGAACGTCCGCAAGTTCAACGGGCTTAACATTTGGGACGATCAATACGACCGGATGCAGACGAAGTATGTCATACAGGAGAAGATGATGCTGCAATCGGGCGTCATGAATATATGGCCGGTCAAGTTCACCGTCTACTCGCAATTGCACAAGGAAGCGATCTCGAACGCGAGCAGCATGGCTGTGTATGACGAGGATTACTTGAAGAGAAACGTAACCGGCAGGTGGAACTACGGCGACGGAAATGACGTCGCTCCTGGAGGGACGAAGGCGTTCCATTGGTTTTATACCGATTCATTCGGTCAGCAGGGCGCGCTCAAAGGGAGCAATTTGGTCGTACAAGCTACCTTCGAGCATGAAAATATTCAAAATATGCTCGATACGTACAAAGCGGGCGGGCAAGGCGATCCTTTGTTTTACCGCAAGGGAGACGCGCCGATCCTTAACCGCAGCGCCGACGAGAAGCTGACGAACGAGCTTGTCCGGAATCTCGATGACAGCACTCTGAAGGATACATGGCAAGAGGTCGTCAAGCTGGATGATCAGCGTTATCTGGTCAGCGCCGTGAAATCGCTGAATTTGGATTGGTATTTGGTCGATCTCGTGCCGCTTGAACAAATAACGGGGCCGATCTCGACAAGCCGCAATCTGTTTTATTTGGCGATGGCGATGCTGTTTGTCGTTGGTCTATCGTCTTCCGTCTTGCTTTACCGCAACGTGCAGCGTCCGATCCGCAAGCTCGTCCGCGGTTTGCAGAGCGTTCAGCGGGGCGATT
This sequence comes from Paenibacillus sp. 2TAB19, assembly GCF_052115185.1. Classification (NCBI taxonomy): domain Bacteria; kingdom Bacillati; phylum Bacillota; class Bacilli; order Caryophanales; family Paenibacillaceae; genus Paenibacillus; species Paenibacillus sp. 2TAB19. Next base: position 36,187 of record NZ_JBFRGE010000039.1, read on the forward strand.
TCTCGATACAGCTAGATTCGAACGTTAATAACGAGTTTTCGTTTTTATTTTACCGGTTCAACGATATGTCCCGGCAAATCCAGAGCTTGATCGAGAACGTGCTGAACGAGAAGCTGCGATCGCGCGAGGCGACGCTGAAGCAGCTTCAAGCACAGATTAATCCGCATTTCCTGTATAACTGCATCGGCTACATGATCAATATGGCGCAAATGAAGGATGACGAAGCTGTCGTATCGATGGGGCATAATTTGAGCGCCTATTACAGGTACATGACACGGCTTGAGAAACCTACCGCATTGTTAGGCGACGAAATCGGCCTGATCAATAATTATTTGGATATACAGAAGCTGCGCAACGGCAGAATTCATTACGATATAGCCATCCCTGAAGAGATGCTGAAACAGCAGGTTCCGCGGCTCCTGCTGCAGCCGATCGTCGAGAACGCCGTCATTCACGGCGTAGGCAAGTCCTATTCCTCGGGCGAGATCCGTATCACCGGCGAAATGGAGAAGGGCTGCTGCAAGCTGTATGTCGACGACGACGGTCCAGGCATGGACATGGAGCAGCTCGAGACGCTAAACCGCAAGATGAAGGGGCCGCTCGAAGAGGATATGGGCTACGGTTTCTGGAATACGAATCAGCGCATTATCCATCTATTCGGGGACAAGTCTTCGCTGAGTTTCGCGCATTCAGAGCTGGGGGGACTGCGTGCCGTTATCGTCTGGGAGCCCGCCCAAGGAGCATTGCAAAGCAAACAAACGAACAACCTAAAAGGAGAACCGCCGCATGCAAATGATCATCGTTGACGACGAAGCCCACTGGGTAGACAGCCTGTACGCAACAAAGCCGTGGCATACGCTCGGCATCGAACAGGTTCATAAAGCTTATTCCGCGCATGAGGCGCTGCAATTATTGGAAACTCACCCGATCGATCTCGTCCTATCGGATGTTCAAATGCCGGAGATGACGGGAATCGAGCTTATAGCCAAAATCCGCGAAAGAGACCCGAAGATCAAATGCATCATCCTCTCCGGGCACTCTGATTTCGAATACGCGCAGGAAGCGCTTCGTCATCAAGCGGTTAATTATTTGCTGAAGCCGCCGACCGATYAAGAGCTGCTCGACGCGGTGTCTGCGGCCATTGGCCAATTGAAGGCGGAGTGGGAGAGCATCAGCTCGAGCGAGCGGACCGAATTCACGCTACGGGAAAACTTGCCGATGCTGCGAGGCCAATTGCTGCTTGGCGCTTTACGCGGAGAGCGGCAGTCCGAAGCCGACTGGAACCGGAAGCTGGACAGCTACGATTTGCCGTTYTCCTTCGGGGAATGCGCGCTTCTTCTCGTTCGGATGGAGGAGGAGTTCGGGCAGTACCGCAACAATGGCCAGCAGCTGATGGAGTACGCCATTATTAACATGGCGGAAGAAATACTTGGCGAATTCGCGAAGGTGTGGGGCGTCAAGGACGACCATGGCTATCTCGTCTTCCTGCTCCAATTCAAAGAGCCGTACGACAGCGCTCTGAAGGATACGATGCTCGAGAAGTCCGCCATGCAGCTCCAATCGAAGGTAAAGCAATTTTTGAGAGGTTCGTTGTCTATCGTGACGACGGAGCCGTTCCTATTTCCCGATAAGCTGTCTGATCGTTACCGGCACGCTGTTGCATATTTCCGCCAAATCGTCGGCGACGAGCGGGAATTCGTCATGCGGGCTGACGATTTGGAGAACCAAGTGTCGCATGGCGCGCTTGATGCGATCCATGCTCCTCCTGCTTTGCGTAACTTACTTGCGGCCGGCCGCTGGGAAGCGGCGGAGCAGAAGCTGGGTGAAGTATTCGCGGAGCTGGACGAGAAATGGTCCGATTCGTGGGAGCACTGCCTGGAGGCGGGATATATCATCGCATCTTCCTATACGCACTATGCCCATCGCAATGGACATACGTTAGCCGGTCTATTGGGCGATCATATCGAACAGCTGCAGAACGGGGAGGCGTTCTCCTCGATCGGCAAGCTGAGGAGCTGGGCGCTGGGCGCCCTGGACCTGCTGGACAAAGGTACGTCCGAAGAAGTGAAGGACATCCGCTCCGTCTATGTGAAGAAGATTCAATCGTTCGTTGAGGCCAATCTGCATCTTGACGTATCGCTTCGCGCGCTTGCGGACCATGTCAATCTGCATCCCACGCATCTCTCGAAGCTATATAAGATCGAGACGGGTGAAGGCATCAGCGATTACGTATCCCGGCTGCGCATGGAGACGGCTTGCCATCTGTTGCGAACGACCGACAAGAAGGTATACGAAATAAGCTCGGAGATCGGTTATTTGGATCCCGCCTACTTCATCAAAGTGTTCAAAAGACAATTCGGATCTACGCCGCAGGAATTCCGCGAAGGAAATTAACAACATGACAGAGTCCTATGGAAACTAACAAAATCCTATAGATGACCTCCTAGTTGCGCCTGTAAAGTAACACTTGTAACCAACTTACACCATAGGGGGAGAATCAAATGGGTAATTACAAAAAGCTATGGCTGCCTCTCATTGCGATCGTGATGGTCGTATCGGCTTGCAGCGGCAATGCCGGCAACAACAATGAGAACAAAGGCGGAACGAGTTCGGAAAGTCCGGCTGCGACGGATTCGGCGACGAAGTCCGAAGCGGATCTCGCATTCGAAAAAGGTAAATATGATCCGCCGATTGAAATCAGCACGATCATTATGCCGAAGGAATATACAAAAGGCGAGACAAAAGAAAACAACGTGCATGACCGCTGGATGCTGGAGACGCTTGGTATCAAGCACAAGGATACGTGGTATCCGGCAGGCAGCGACCAATACAAGCAACAGCTTCAACTGGCGTTAACGTCGGGAGAGAAGTTGCCAGACTTCGTCATGGTGCCTACGGACGCCGTACTGACGAATCAACTCATCGATTCCGGTCAATTCATCGCGATTGACGAGCTGTTTGAGAAATACGCGAATGAAACGTGGAAAAGCCATGCTGCCGAGCATCCTGAACTGTGGTACCCGTTCACGAAAGACGGCAAGAAATGGAACCTTCCGATCATGGAATACACAGACAACGATGATACGCTTCTATGGCTCCGTGAAGACTGGATGGAGAAGCTGAATCTCGAAGCGCCGAAGACGATCGCCGACCTCGAGAATATCATGGATAAATTCAAAAACGAGAATCCGGACGGATTGGCTGCAAAAGACGTATATCCGCTCGCAATCTCGCTCAAAAACAATACAAACACATGGATGGGCGGACTTGACTGGCTGTTCGGCGCTTATGGCAGCGTGCAAGAGCAATGGAACAAGGACGCAAGCGGCAACTTAGAATACGGTTCGGTTAATCCGGGAGCGAAGCAAGCGCTCGCTAAGCTGCAGGAATGGATGGATAAAGGTTATATTCACCCCGATTCCGCACTTTGGGATGAAGGCAAATCGGCTGAAATTTGGACCAAAGGAAACGCGGGCGTATTGCCAGGCGCGAACTGGGTACCGGATTGGCCGGCTCCAGACCTTCTGAAGAACGTAGCTGGTTCGAAATACAAAGCGTATCCGATCCCTGCAGGACCTGATGGCTTGATCGGCACAAAATGGCAAAATTCCGGCGTCAACAGCAGCTTCATGATCAACAAAGACGCGAAGCATCCGGAAGCGATCATTCTTTATTACAACACACTGCTCGACAATCTAGCCAACCCGGCAGTAGGCAGCAAATACGAATATGGCTTCGCTCAAGGCTACGATTGGGATGTAATTGACGGTCAGCCTACGAATGACAAAGAAAAGATCAAAGACTTCTTCGATGCATTCCCTTATATTACAGGTCCTGCACGTATTCCTGATCTGTACATGAAATCGCTCGTGAAGCTGGCAGACGGCGGTACGCCTGAGACGCCTTACGAGAAACAGCTTGCTACGTTCCGCAAACCGGAGAACTGGTATGCCGCGAAGGTCGTTATGTCTCAAATCGATATTCGCAAGCAAAACTATTTCACGGGCGCAGCAACGCCAACGATGATCGAGAAATGGAACTTGCTTCGTCAATCCGAGCTGGAGACGTTCAACAAAATCATCTACGGCAAACTGCCTGTTGATGCATTCGACGAGTTCGTTGCCAACTGGAAAGCGAATGGCGGCGAGCAAGTAACGAAGGAAGTAAATGAGTGGTTCAAGTCGGTATCGCAATAGGAAGTTCGAGTTCGAGAACCCCGTCTCCCAAGTGGAGAAGGGGTTCTTCACATTCTTGAGCTTATTGTCCCGAAATATGCTAAACTCTAGTCGATATTCAATAGACGAGCTTAGTCGAAGAGGAGCGATACAGATGGCCAAAGAGTTATGGCTTAGCCTTCCAGTGAAGGATCTGGCGAAGTCGAGACAGTTTTTCGCCGAGCTCGGATTTTCTTTTCATCCCAGACACGAGGGCAGCGACGCAATGGCGGGGTTGATCATCGGGGACAAGCAAGTGATGGTCATGCTCGTTCCCGAGACGACGTTCAAGCAATTTACGAGCCACGATATCGCTGATACGGAGCGCGGCAGCGAAGTGCTGATCTCTTTCGATGCGGAGAGCAAGGTAGAGGTCGACGAGCTGCTTGCAAAGGTCGAACGCGCAGGCGGCGCGATCTACGGCAAGCCCAGCGATCAAGGCTGGATGTACGGTGCGGGCTTCTCCGACCTCGATGGACATCGGTGGAACGTACTGTATATGGATGAAAGTCAGATGCCGAAGGTCTGAGTTTGACAGAGTTATCGCATAGTAATAGACGAACACGTCTTTTCTTTCGAGGCGTGTTCTTTTAACTTTTTATAACCGCTTCAGACAATCGTTGCATCCAAATGTCGCTGTAGATATACGGGAATTTAAAACACCCCCATAAAGTTTTCTTTTGCCCCCGTGCAATCCAAAATACAGTCAGTTAGTATGGAGATAAGCTATTCTATAAATAATCCGACTATGTAAATGCATACTAAGGGAAGGTGAGATAATGCTGCGTGCGCTAATTGTGGATGACGAGTTCGAAATCCGCGAAGGTTTGCGTAACCGCTTTCCATGGGAAGCCTACGGCATCGAAGAAGTATTAACGGCTGATGACGGGGATACGGCGCTCATGCTAGCGCTGGATAAGCGGCCTGATCTTATCGTGTCTGACATCAAGATGAATCGAATGTCGGGAATCGAGTTTATACGTTCTTTGCTGCCTGTAGAGGACTATCATCCTGAGGCCATCGTAATAAGCGGCTATGATGATTTTGAGCTTGTAAGGCAGGCGCTGCAGATTGGCGTGCTGGACTATATTTTGAAACCGATTAATATGCAGGAGCTGGAACAGGTCGTTCGCAGGACGATGGAGAAAATTCATCAGAAGAGGATGGATCTGCATAACGAGCAGCTGCTTATTAATCAAGTGAAGTTTGCAATTCCCAAGATGCGCGAGGAACTGCTGAGGGAAATGGTGGAGAAGGAATACGATCCCTATCGCGAATCGAGAAGAATCCATCGATTGAAGTCATTGAATCTCGATTGGATAGCAAGTGGGCAGCTTACGTTAATCGTTATTGAGGCGGATGATTTGAAGGCGATCGAGAATCGCCGCACCAAAGAGAAAGAACTAATATTGTTCGGAATCGGCAATGTCGTTAATCAGACGCTGGAAGAGGAATATCCTTACTCGTCCGCGCTTTGTATGGATGGTAGCAACAGGTGGGTTATCATCTTAGGCTGCTCTCGTCCCGAGCACGCGGAGCTTAGTCCGGGAATCGCGCAGCTATGCATCAAGCGAATCAACGACTATGTGAAGGTAAAGGCGAGCGCCGGTATTCCAACAGCGATTTGCACGTTCGAGCATTTGCATGAGATATATGTTGAATCATTGTCCGTTCTTGAGCAGAAGGCCGTTTATGGCGGCAACCGAGTGTTCACGGTACAGGAGAATTATCCCGAGGTCGAAGGTGCCGATCTGTCGCTTGCCGAGCCGGAGGAGGTGCTTGATCTCGTGAAGTTCGGTTCAGATGAGGAAATTACGATGGCGATGGATCGATTTGAAGCCATGGTACAAGCTTGGCAATTCACTCAATTGCGCGATATTCAGCAAAAAATATTCGAGTGGTTGTTCGAAGTATTCCGCAGAGCCGCAGCAGCGGGAATGCCGAACAAGCATTGGGGAAACAACCCCATCGCGGTATGGGAGCAGCTGGAGCAATACGATACGCTGCAATCGCTTCGYGTGCAGGTGGAAATATTCCTGAAGTCGATAGCGGACGACTTCCGCAAGCTGTCCTCGACGCCTAGCCAGATCGTATATGAGGCGGAGAAAATTTTGCAGCGCGACTATGCGGAAGGGCTAACGCTGCAAAGCGTGGCGACTGCCGTTCATGTTACGCCGGTATGGCTAAGCAAGCTGTTCAAGAAAGAGAAACGCCAGACATTCCTTGAATATTTGACCGATATACGAATCGAGAAAGCGAAGGAAATGCTCGGCGACATTAAGTATAAAGTGTATCAAATCTCGTTCCAGGTCGGCTACAAGGATCCGGTTCACTTCTCCAAGCTGTTCAAGAAACAGGTCGGCTGCACGCCTAAGGAATATCGGCGGCAGAGAGGGATTAACGACGAATAAACAAACCTTAGATCACCCGCACAAAGAAGCAGCCCCCAAGGTTCAATTTGCATGTCCTTGGAGGCTGTTTTTTAATCTATTTTATTTTGAAGGAATGCCGATCGTCACGATTTTGAACCCTTCGACTTGAACGGTGTTCGCAATCTGCTCGGATGGTTTTTCCTCGAGAATATTGCTCACATAGCTGTTGTCGGCGGAGTCAGGATGAATCGCAAGACTCGTCGTGCTGCCGGACAGATTGTACCAGCGCACCATTTGATCGCCGCGTTCCTCGTTGATCTTGAAGCTAGAGAAGGCAAGGCCATCGCCGCTCCACTTCAGGAAATGCTGTTCAATCGGGAGCTCGCCATCATGCATCTTGCTACTAAAGGCAGTCATCGGAATAGGGAAGCGGTAGGCTTCGCGATAAGCAGAGAAACGTTCTTCTGCGCCGCCGTAAGGAATGATCATCCATTCGGCTTCTTGCAGGCCGATGCACTGAGCGTCAGGCGTATGGAATACGCCCCAGTCGCCAAGCTCGCCAACCGAGCGAAGCAGCGTGACCGCAAGCGTATTGCGACCATCCTGCAGTACCTCGTATTCGTTTAGTCCTTTGCCTGCCACAGTCAATCCGCGATTGTTGTCATGCGTATCGATAAACGTCTGCATGTGCTGAGCGTTGCTTGGATTTTCCCATTCCTTCGACGGCACGTTATCACGTTCTGCTACCTCGAAGATCGAGTCTGCGAAGTGATTTGTCGCCTTTGTATCGGAAGGCAGAAGGACGCGAATGCGGTGGTCCCTCGATTGATTGTGAATGGTCGCATGGACACGGACGCCTTTGCCGGCTTGTTCCAGGCTAATGCGAGTCACGATCCGCAGCGGTGCAAGCTCGCTCGATCTGCCAGCCTTGCGCTGGCGGAATTCGACCATCGCATTGACCTCTTTAGCGAGTTGCTCATCTGCGCTCGCTGGAATGGAGAGCTCATGGACAACCTCGATCGTCGCACGATAAGGCGTATCTTCAACAATAGCAATAGAAGAGGCTTTAACGCCTTTGGTCGTAATCGCAATATCGCCGTTCGGCTGCTTGAAAATATATTCGTTGCCGATGTCGCCGACGTTCTCGTAATGGCCTAGGTTMGTATATTGCTGCTTGTTCAGCTTGTCATAAAGCGAGTAGCTGCCGTCTTCTTCGACCGTTACCTTAAGGAGGCTGTTCTCGAGCGTTCTATCATCCTTGACTAAGGATGTAGGTTCAAGCTCGCCGGAATGTTCTGATGATATCCAAGCAAACGTCGAATATCCCATTGCCGGCATCGTGCCTGTCTCGAAGGTGAGGCGCATAGCGCGTGCCATGTAAGGCTGACGGAACTTATCGCTTGGCAGCTCATAGCCGAACCTGACGCCAAGATCCTCTGCCGTGCAGGCGAGCCGTTCGCCGGCTGTGTTCACTAGATACCCGCGTCCATGCGTTCTTGCTCTAACGATGCCGGCGATCTCGATTGGATCTTCGCTTTGATTGAAGAAGCGGTGCGACCATTCGACCTCGGTCGTAATGACGCTAGACCCTTCATAGCCGCTCGTGTTGAATACGACAAGTGGAGCTGCCGCTTCACCGTAAGACGCGAAGCTAGACGTATCGATCTTGCCGCTAATGAACCTGGCGCTCTCCGTCGTTAAGGCTTTGCCGACCTCCATGCTTTTCGCGAAGCGGATCTTCATCTCGTGATACACTTCGTCGACGCTGCAGCCGCAGATGCTGTCATGCGGATGGTTCTGCATGAGCGTCTTCCAAGCGTATTGAAGCATGCCATGCGGATACGGCTTGCCTAATTGGTGGGCGATCGCGGCAATCGGTTCTGTTACTTTCTCTAGCAGCGTTTGGTTTTGTGCATTGAGCTGCTTAATATAGACGCGAGCTGACGCCGTATTAACGAGCGAGTACCAGCCGTCTGTCTTCTGACCGCGTAGCTCGCCGCGCGTCAAGCTTAGGTTCTCAGGCAGCTCTGCTTGCACGGCTGCCACGTAATCGTCATAGTTCGAATGGACGAACTCGTATTCAGGGAACAGCTCTCTTGCGACGCGGAGCGCCTCGGACAGGTTCGTCTGTACCGGCTGATGGTCGCAGCCGTTCATGAGCAGCAGATGCGGCGTCGATGCGAACTGCTCCGCTCTTGCCAGCCGGTGCTCCCAGTACCCCTTCGCTTCAGCCGGATCGACGGGAATTTCCATCCCGTTGTTGTACCAGTTCGCGAACAACAATCCGAGTACCGTCGAGCCGTCGGGGGACTGCCAGAGCAGCTCGGAATAAGGCGACTCAAGCGAAGGACCTTCTTCGACCCGATTGTTGAAGCCGGTAGCCTTGACGCCTCTGCCGAATACGGCAGTGCCGATGCCGGCTTGCTGCAGCAGCTGCGCGGCCTGGCCCATGTTGCCGAATGAATCAGGGAAGTAACCGAGCTTCGAGATCGGACCGAACTTCGCTGCGTCGCGGTGTCCGATTTGCAAGTTGCGAACGTTGGCTTCGCTGCTCGTAAGAAATTCGTCCTGGAGAATGTACCAAGGCCCGAGAGAAAGCTTGCCTTCGTCACACAATTTCTGAATGATGTCGCGCTTCTCAGGATACACCTGCAAATAATCGTCCAGCACAATCGTTTGTCCATCTAAATAAAAGCTGCGGAATTCGGGATCGTTCTCGAACGTCTCCAGCAGCGTGTCCATCGTTTCGATCAGCTTCACGTGATGGGCTTCATATGGCATATACCATTCGCGATCCCAATGGGTATGCGATATGACGTGTACAACCCGCTTCGATGCAGTCATTGTTGTTCCTCTTTTCCATGAAGGTTAAGTGTTACGGAACTAGTGTAAATAATCGGCCATCACCGAACAATGAGAGAATAGCAAACTTTAAGGGGGATTGTTGTCGCCTTCCTGTAAGAGAGGAGTGAGCGGATGTATGAATGTGAAAATAAGCTTGCATGAAAGCGTTTGTATGATTAAAATCGAGGACGAGCATGTTCAATCGATTATTGAATGCTAAAGCTAGAATGAGGAAAGGGGGCAGGCACTTGTGAAAAAAGTATCGTTCCGATTGGCATCATCGTTTCGTAATCGAATGATCCTTATCTTTCTTGTCATTATCATCGTGCCTTTCCTGCTTTTCGCTTATTACGCTCATATTAAGTCCATAGAGGGCATTTCCAATACGAATACGAAGATGACGATGAGTTATCTCCAGCAAGCGAAGAAAAACTTCGAAATTTACTTAAACAGGCTAAACGAGCAAGTGAATGAGGTTATCGGGGACAAATCCGTTCAGGAATTGCTGGAGCGGGAGCCAATTACCGATAAGGATGAAGAGGCGTTTGCCGTCAATATGGTCAATGCGGTGCACAACGCAACACAAGTCATTGACGGCTTCCGCGTAAAGGTGTATCCGATGAATCCGGCCAAATTTCCGAATTACATGAGAACTATCGACGAGTCGAGGCGCATCGGCGACGAGTATTGGTTCCAGCGCTCTCGGGCTACGGTAAGCCMGACCTGGTATTTAACGATGCCAAGGCAAGGGAAATACAGCAGGCCGCTGCTGACTTATGTCAAACGATTTTCCGGATTATACGATCAGAAGTTAAGGGGTATTATTGCAACGGATTTATCCGAAGATTATTTAAAGCGGTTTTTCTCGCCGTCAGACCAGCTTCAGGATCAGAAGATGCTGCTGATTAACGAGAAAGGGGTCGTCCACTATGATTCCTCGGTCAATCAGTGGACTGGAAAGGTGTTTCCTTCGGCCTCGTTTATTGCAAAAATTCAAGGAAGCGAATCGGGTTCAGAGTCGCTTACGATTGAAGGGCAGACGTTTCTCGCAACGTATTTGAACATGGCGAACCATCCTTGGACGATTGTAAGCTTAACGCCGCTGCAAGAGCTCACGAGCACGATCGACGAAATTAATCGGATGCTGGTCTACTTCCTCATCATTTATTTAATTTGCGGATTTAGTGTGGTTGTATACATTACCGCAACGTATACACAGCCGATCGCTCATCTCGTTCGGCTGATGCGAAGACTCGAAGCGGATAATCTTCATTATTTGCTGCCTTGGTCGTCGCGCAAGGATGAGGTCGGGTGGCTGTACAGAGGCGTTGCCAATCTGGTTTCGCGTATCGAAGGGCTCATTAAGGAAGGAGCGCGCGCAGAACGGAACAAGAAGGCGCTCGAATTCCAAGTGCTCAGTCATCAGATCAATCCTCACTTCCTCTATAATACGCTCGAGTCCATTAGATGGAAGGCAGAGAATCATGGTCGCAGCGACATCAGCGAAATGGTGTCGTCGCTTGGCAATCTACTGCGGCTTAGTTTGAATCAAGGCAAAGAAATTACGACGCTGCGGCGCGAGATCGAGCAAGTAAAGGCTTATGTGTCGATTGAGCAAGCCCGGATGGGCAAGACCGTACGTATCTTATACGCATGCGACGATACGATAATGGATTCACCGTTCCTCAGACTGTTGCTTCAGCCTTTGGTCGAGAACGCGATTCAACATAGCGTTCGTGACGATTTCGATAAGGGCAAGATTATGATTACGGCTGCCAAGGATGATGAGGATCTCGTACTTGTAATCGCCGATAACGGGAAAGGGATCCCGCAGCATGTGCTTGATCAGCTCGAGCAAGAAGAACAGCCTAGCGACCAATACTCGCATGCGCGCAGAGGCGTCGGGCTTYGCAACGTCAATGACCGGTTAAGGCTTTATTTTGGCGATAACTACAAGCTTCGTATCGAGACTGGACCTGAGATCGGCACCAGGATCACGCTTCGCCACCCGATACTGCAAGAAGGCCAGGAACTGGATACAATCGGAAACGGATAGAGCCAATCTCTAAGGAGGCATAGCCTTGAAAAGCAGACAATCAATTGCATATGCGAAGAGCATGCTGCTGCTTGCCATTCTCTCCATCACCCTTACCGCATGTACCTTAGAAGGATGGCCTGGCGTCGATGGCAAGAATGGACGCAAGCCCCCGGACGATCAGCAGACAGTAGAGAGGACACCGGTTGAATTGAAGCTATTAACCTGGTCGGACGAAACGTACCAGGAGCTTTATGACATGTTCAATCGCAAGTATCCATGGATAACAATAAAGCCGATTTATATTACGAATGGAGGAGACCCGGCAATCGTTGYGAAGATTCAGGAGCTGCAGGCCGCGGGAACGCCTGCCGACCTGACCTGGGTCGCTGGCGATTTGCTCCAATACGAGCAACAAGGATTGCTCGAGAATTTGAAGCCTTACATGGATGCGGACGCTTCCTTCCGGGAGAAGGAGCTTCCCGACGGATATTTCAATATGATGGCGTTCTCCGGCCGCAGACTTGCTGTACCGTTCGTCGATGTGCCGATGTGGATCGTCGTGAACAAAGATTTGCTTAAGAAGAACGGCGTTGAGATGCCGCCGAACAACTGGACGTTCGATGACTTCCGGGAAATCGCGAAGAAGGTGACAGACCCGGCAGCCGGTGAATACGGTCTAACGACGAGCGGAGAATTTGTTATGCGGCTGCTGCCGATGAAGTCGGCTGCGGACGGGCATGCCCCGAATTTGTCTTATATGAATGAGCGTCTCAATCAGAGTCTGCTGAACACGCCGGAAGTAATGGCTGACGTTCGTTGGCTGACGGAATTCGTTACCGTGGACGGCTCGATGCAATCATGGGAGGAAGCGATTAAGCAAGGCGATGTGACGAGAGATTTCCTGAACGGCAAAACAGCCTTCGAAGTCGGAGGAGACTGGCTGCTGCCGCGATTGCAGAAAAATGCGAAGTTTGAATGGGACATTCTTCCGTTTCCGCGCGGCAAGATCAATCAGTATTCATTCCATATCTATGGACCGCTGGCGCTGCTTAGCGGTTCGAAGCATAAGGACGAGGCGTACAAGTGGATTAGCTTCCAGTTCGAGATGGAAGCGCAGAAGTGGAAGATGGAGAAGGGAGCCAACGCTTCCGTCTTGGATCCCGAACTAACCGCTTATCTTGACCAAGTGCCGCTCTGGCAAGGCAAAAATCTCGAGGCGGTCAAGATGACGAAGGATAACGGCCTCGTTCTGCCTGGCGCAACGATACCATGGTTCTCGGAGTACGATTGGATCAACGTCATTAACGATATCGTTTTTGGCGGATCGGACCCGAATCGGGTCATCGCCTCGACCGATGCGTGGAATAAGAAAACGTTGGAGCTGCGGCAGCAGTGGAAGCAAAACTAAATGAAATACTGCTCAAATACAAGGCCGTTCTCACATGAGGACGGCCTTGTTAACGTCTTCGGAAGAGGAAAGGGACAGAGGATAAATCAATACTACAAAGTATAAGAATGGCTCATGGTATGCGAATTGCCTCTCAACTACAATAAAACTATCACATAAACGAAAGGAAACACGATATGAAAACAAATGGAGTCATTCGGGAACTGCTTAGAAATCGTACGTTGCTGCTTATGTTCTTGCCCGTAGCCGTACTCCTATTTCTATTCAACTACTTGCCGCTTGCCGGACTCGTAATCGCGTTCAAAGATTTCGATTTCCAGAAAGGCATTTTCGGCAGTGATTGGATGGACCCGCTCTTAAACAACTTTGATTATTTGTTCTCGTCCTCGACAGCTTTCCGGGCGATGAGGAACACTATATTGCTTAATGCGTTGTTCATCGCGGTAGGGCTTATATTCGAAGTAGGCTTCGCTTTGCTGCTCAACGAGGTTCGCAACAAATATTTCAAACGCGTTTCCCAGTCGCTCACCTTCCTGCCTTTCTTCATTTCTTGGATCGTCGTAGGCGTGTTCGCTTACAATCTGCTCGACTTCGAGAGCGGTGCGGTTAACCGGGTACTGGAGAGCATAGGCTTCTCGCCGATCGATTTCTACAGCGAAGCGGGATTATGGCCGCTCATCTTAACAATCGCGATTCGGTGGAAGATTACGGGTTATGGAACGATTATTTATCTGGCTGCACTGACATCGGTTGATAATTCGTATTACGAAGCGGCATCCATAGACGGCGCTACGAGATGGCAACAAATTCGGTACATTAGTATTCCGATGCTGCGGCCGACGATTATTATTTTGACGCTGCTCGCGGTGGGCAGAATTATGAATGCGGACTTCGGCATGTTCTATGCCATGGTCGGCGACGCTTCTCTCCTATTCCCGACAACGGACGTTATCGATACCTTCGTTTATCGGAGCTTGCGCAAATCCGGCGACATCGGCATGGCATCCGCGGCAGGCTTCCTGCAATCGCTCATTGCTTTCGTGCTCATCATCGGCAGCAACTATGCGGCTCGCAAAATTGACAAGGATTCCGCAATATTCTAACCACAATAGAATTTACAAATTTCCGAGTTAAACGAAATGACAAATTCTGTTTGGCGATAAAAACAACATCTAAACGCGGTCGCTCATCTCGAATGGCTTCGATAGAGGCTTTTCTCACAGGAGGAGGAACAACATAATGGTAGCAAAAAAATTCTCGATCTCGCAAATGATGATCATTATTGTCATCTCCCTGTTCAGCTTGGCTTGTTTGTTCCCATTCATCATGGTTATATCAGGCTCGCTCAGCACGGAGAAAGACATCATGGATTACGGTTACACGCTTTGGCCGAAGACGTTTACTTTCGATTCGTACCGAATCCTGCTGCTTGGCTCCACTCGTATTATCGATGCTTACGGAGTTAGCATTCTCGTAACGGTAGCCGGAACGGTGCTGTCACTGCTCGTAACGAGCATGGGCGCTTACGTTATGGCAAGACGATCGTTCAAGTATAGAAATATTTTGTCCATTTACGTCATTATCACTATGCTTTTCAATGGCGGACTTGTTCCTTGGTACATCATCTGCGTCCGTTATTTGGATCTGAAGGATACGCTGTGGGCACTCATTCTGCCGATGCTGGCGAATGCGTTCAACATGTTCCTGATCCGCAACTTCATGATGTCGATCCCCGAGGATATGAACGAATCTGCGAAAATGGACGGAGCGGGCGAGTTCAAAATTTTTTACGCCCTCATCATGCCGCTTTCGCTGCCGGTACTTGCGACTGTCGGACTTTTCGTAGCGCTGAGCTATTGGAATGATTGGTTCCTCGGGCTCATGTTCGTCGACAAGCAAGAGCTGCAGCCGCTGCAGCTGCTCCTAAGGACGCTCGTATCGAACGTCGAGTTCCTGAAGAGCTCAAGCAACGCATCCGCGATGCAGCGTATCTCGGCGCAGATTCCTTCGGAGTCGATCAAGATGGCGCTCACGGTCATTACGATAGGGCCGATTATATTCCTGTATCCTTTCGTGCAGCGTTTCTTCGTGAAAGGCTTAATGGTAGGCGCAGTCAAAGGTTAATGATTTGAGGCTATACCGGCTTCGGCCGTGTAGTATATAATGACAAGCTAAAGGGAGAGGTCACGATGAAGAAAAGCATCAAGGGGTTACCGTTACTGCTTGCCGTCATCATGCTGTTCAGCGTAATTCTAGCAGCATGCAGCGGAGGCAATGGCAACAATGAACCGGCCAATGGCGGCAAAGCTTCCAACAAGCCATCCGACGGCTCGAAGCAAGAGGAAGAAGTTACGCTTAAATTCTACTTCGGCGGCGATAAGAAAGCGGCTACGGACGAGGTTTGGGCTAAAGTCAGCGAATATGTCAAAGCCAAAGGCCTTAATGTCAAATTCGATATTAACTTCATTCCGTTCGGAGACTTCAAAGAAAAAATGCTCGTTATGGCCGCATCCGGCGATAGCTGGGACATGAACTTCGACGGCGACTGGCTGTCGTACAAGCAAATGGCGGCGAAAGGCTCCTATATGGCGCTGAACGACCTGCTGCCTGAGTTTGCGCCTAACTTGTACAAGAAGTATGAAGAACAAGGCACGCTTCAAGCGGCTACGGTAAACGGCGAAATCGTCGGCTTGCCTTGGACGATGAAGATGAACGAGCGTAAGTTCACGGGCTGGCGTTCTGATTTGACGGAAAAAGCTGGTCTTGATTATCCGAACGGCTCGGTCAAAACGATCGAAGACGTAGATAAATTGCTGCGCGATCTGAAGAAAGCTTATCCAAACGAAAGAATTTCCCGTACACCCCCGGTATCGCTTATTATGATCCGCGATGAGTGGGTTGATCTTAACTTCCACGGTCTCGGCTTCTATTTGAGCGACCCTAAAGTAACGGTTCAAGCTGTAGAGCAACAACCGTTCTACCTGGAAGCTGCTAAGCTGGCTAAAGTATGGTACGACGACAACCTGATTAACCGCGATGCGATGATCGACAAATCGGATGAAGCGGCAGAGTGGAGAAACGGCAAGAAACTGTTCACGGTTACTTCCCATGAGTGGGTAAGCGCTGACCCTGGCTTCTCCGATCCGGCATACAAAATGGAATCGTCCGAGCTTTACCCGGACAAACGCTTTATTAACCGTACAGCGCTTGCCAACGTAGTAGCGATCAACCGCAACTCCAAAAATCCAGAGCGCGTTCTACGCCTGTTGGATATGATCGAAACKGACAAAACGTTGTACGACCTTGTCCAATACGGTATCGAAGGCAAAACCTACGTATTGAACGGCGAGACAGCTGAATATCCGGAAGGCATGGAAACGACGACGAGCAACTACATGGAGTGGGGCGGCCAATGGGCGTTCTGGAAACCGCAATTCATGCGTCCGACTATGACTTACGGACCGGACTTCTGGGTGAAAGAAGCTGAATTCGCAAGCGAAGAACGTAACGTTAACTCTCCAATCGACGGCTTGTTCATTGCCGAAGATGCGATGAAGAACGAAATCGCGAAGCGTGATACAGCAAGCGACGAGCTGAACAGACCGATTGAGTTCGGTGTTGTGAAAGACGTTGAAAAAGCAGTATCCGAATATATCGAAACGCAAAAGAAAAACGGCCTTGATAAAATCATCGCTGAAACGCAAAAACAAATCGATGCATTCCTGGCATCCAAAAAATAAGCAGCACGCACCAATTGACGCTTGGATTGATAGCTACAATTTGATGCCTTAATACAAATGAATGAATAAACATGACTGCCCCTCTTAGTCCTAATCTATCGGACCTGGAGGGGCAGTCTTTATTTTTGCGCGCCTCGAAGCTCTCCGCACATTCCTGCCAATTCAGAACATAAGCCTTTCAACGCTTTAGCTAAGTCACCCGTCTGCTCAGGAAGCCTGCTTTTCAAACCTTTTAGCGCACTCTCCCATCAGCTCAGGACGTATAGCGTTTAACATGTATTGCTAACCTATCCACCACCTCAGCAAGCAAGTAGTTCAACRTTATTTGCTCACTCTCCGGTTATTTTTAAAGTCATATCTGAATCGTAACTGCTGTTGATTGTTTCATCAGCCCTGTTACCTGAGCTAGAGGGATAGTGAGCTAAAGCAGAAAAAGGCAGCAGTATCCTGACAGGTAGGCTGGGAGCAGCAATTAGCAGAATCTGATTGATAGTTATTTATAAGATGCTCGTTCAAAGGCTGTACGTTTTAGAAAGAGATTCGCAAATAATTAATACTAGATGTTATTTTCCTGAGTCATGGGGATAGTGAGCAAAAGAAGAAAAAAGCAACAGTACCTGTATGGATAGGCGGAAAGTTGTAATCAGTCGAATAGGATTGATAGAGACTTAAAATGATGCTCGAGCGATGAAGAGGGCTGTGCAATAAGAGATTGGAGATTCGCTATGATGCGAGTAGTTAAGGTGATATGAACGGTGGTGAGAAAAGAGGCCAATATTGGGATAGAAAGTTTAAGTATGTCTTATTTGGGTGCGGGCTCATTCGGCTTACACTATAGGGGACATACAAAAAAGGATGGTGCCGGCATGGCGAAAATAACGGGAATCCAATGCATTCGCACACGCAAAAACGGGACTTGGACAATCGTAAAGGTAATGACGGATCAGGATGGGCTTTACGGGCTGGGGTCAGCCTCGGATGTATATAATCCGGAAGCTGTTGTGCAAGTTATTGAGCAGTTGATGGCGCYACTGCTGATCGGCAAGGATGCCGCGAATATAGAAGACTTGTGGCAGACCATGTACATGAGCGGGTATTGGCGCAACGGCGCGCTTCTGCATACCGCCATAGGCGGGATCGACATGGCGCTGTGGGACATTAAGGGCAAGGAGGCAGGTCTGCCTGTCTACCAATTGCTCGGCGGAGCGAGCCGTGCGGCCGTTCCTTGCTATGGACATGCCGGGGGGCGGGATATTACCGAACTGAAAGAGGACGTGCATCGTTTCAAGGAGGAAGGGTATACGGTCATCCGTGTGCAAATGGGCGGTTACGGCGGTGGTGGTTTTATCGATCGCGACAAGGCAATCTTGCCGGATCATGCTTGGGGCAAGGGACCGGTATTCGACGAGCAAGCTTATTTGCATGCCATACCGTCCATGTTCGAGCAGTTGCGGCTTGAGTTCGGTATGGGCGTACAGTTCACACATGACGTGCATGAGCATTTGTCGCCAATTAACGCGATTCAACTTGCGAAGCGGGTAGAGCCCTATAGTCTATTTTTCCTTGAGGATGCGTTAGCACCTGAACAGATTGGATGGTATCGCCAGCTGCGTCAACAAAGCGCCACTCCGCAAGCAGTCGGCGAGTTATTCGTCAATCCTCAGGAATGGACGCAGCTTGTGCAGGAGAGGCTCATTGACTTCATCCGTGTACGCGTCTCCAAGGCTGGAGGGATTAGCGCATGCCGCAAGATCGCGGCATTATGCGAAGCGTTCGGCGTTCGAACCGCATGGCAGGAAGGCGGGGAGAACGATCCTGTCAACCAAGCGGCAGCCGTCCATTTGGACATGGCGATCTGGAATTTCGGCATTCAGGAAGTGAATCATTTCAAGCAAGAAGAGCTGGATGCATTCGAAGGACATATCGTTCGAAAAGGCGGCTATTTATATCCATCCCAGAAGCCGGGGCTCGGTATCGAGCTTGATGAGCTTAAGGCACAGCTACTCGTTGGGGACAATTGGAACAAAACA
The DNA here is from genome assembly GCF_052115185.1 of Paenibacillus sp. 2TAB19. Lineage (NCBI taxonomy): Bacteria > Bacillati > Bacillota > Bacilli > Caryophanales > Paenibacillaceae > Paenibacillus > Paenibacillus sp. 2TAB19. The sequence continues at coordinate 54,833 of NZ_JBFRGE010000039.1, forward strand.
ACTTATTTCAATCCATATCAGCTTGACCGCAAGGCAGACGGCACGCTTGTCCGTCCATAATGCCATGCGATACAACGGAGGTGCATAACAGATGAAGACGATTGCGGTAACGGGAGGCAGCGGCAAGCTCGGTACGGCTCTTATCAAGGAGCTGCAGCAGCAGGATTACAAAGTTGTTTCGCTTGATCATCAGCTATCCAAGGAGCTTAGATGCAAGCAGATTAAGGTTGATTTGAACGACTTTGGGCAAGTCGTAGCTGCTGTTCATGGTGCGGACGCAATCATCCACTTGGCGGCRATTCCCGCGCCAATTCTGCATCCGAATCCTTATATTTTCGCGAATAACACGGTAGCCGGCTATCATATCCTAGAGGCTGCTTCTATTCTAGGCATACGGAAGGTGGTTATGGGCTCTAGCGAATCATCATACGGCTTCGCGTGGGCACCGACGCCATTCTCGCCGGATTATTTTCCGATCGATGAAGAGCATCCGCAGCAGCCGCAGGAGTGTTATGGACTTTCCAAAGTCGTGAATGAAGTGACTGCCGCCATGTTCGACAGACGAAATGGCATGCAGGTTGTCTCGCTGCGCTTCTCTATGATTACGAAGCCGGAAGACTATAATCACTTATCGATTCGAAAACCTGAAGCATTCAAGCAAATCATGTGGAGCTATATTGATATTCGCGATGCGGTAAGCGCGTGTATCGCTTCCCTTCAAGTCGAAGATCGAGGGGCGATCAGCCTCAATATTACGAGCAATGATACGCTTAGCGATCGGCAGACGTCAGAGCTTCTGAAGTCGTTCTATCCCGAGGTATCCGTGTTGAAGAATGACCTTCCCGGACGAACTGCCGTCGTCAGCAACAAGATGGCGCAAGAAGTATTGAATTGGCGTCCGCTTCATTCATGGGCCGATCATATAGTTGAGTAGGCTTAGCGCAATTAGAAAAATATGTGAAAGACCATCCGGTAGGATGGTCTTTTTGTTAACCATTTAACAAAGTATGACTTTAAATATAGCTTGTATAAAGCTTATGAAACGCTTACAAGATAATTTTTGACAAAAAAAGCATATATCCTCTCATATTTACTCGTGTAATGATCGGATAACATTAGAG
>NZ_JBFRGE010000040.1:0-54705 GCF_052115185.1 Paenibacillus sp. 2TAB19
CTTACTTACCCTTAGAATGAATTTCATTATTTCAACTGACTATATAAGTTGAAATAATGAAATTCATTCTAAGGGTAAGAAAATAGGCGTTAGAGCAAAGTTAGCGGCGTATAGAGCTAGTTTCTAGCTCTATTTCGCCAAAACACACATAAGTATGTGGAATAGAGCTAATTTCTAGCTCTATTCTGTCTACAACATCTTAACAGGAGTTCCTTTCTGAGCAGTCTTTGCTGGGAAAATCATTTGTTTAACTTATATAGGTGCCAAGAGCTTGAAATCACTTTGTGATTTCAGGTTCTTTTTTTCCGGCTGATCGATCCTCATATGTCTTGTTCTCGGCTGCTTCTTTACATATATTGCGCACAATATGTTTAGGAATCAGTTATAGTGGTGTATCCTTTATAATATAATGGGATAATCTTGAGACATTATATAAAACGAGTAAACAGGGGAGGTATGCATGCGCAAAGCAACTAGCAAACTATTGATGCTCGTCGTAATTATAGCAGCTGCATACAGTCTTGAATTGAAGCTTGATTTATTTCCGCCTTCCTCGGGATCTAGCGAGCCTGCAGCGGCGGCAGAGAGGGATGCGCTGGGCGAGCTTCGTGCTCAGCTTGCTGAACGATTCCAAAGCCGTGCCGAGCACTTCACTGTTACGTTCGAAGGTGACAAGCAGGAGATGTCCGATCGCTTGCCTGATCTGATTCGCGAGGCGCTTAAGCAGGACGATTATATCGCCTATATACTTGATTCCTACGTGTACACGATTCGAAGCTGGGGCGGGCGTTCTACGATCTCGATGGAAGCAAGGTATCGGGAGTCGGTGGAAGAGACGGCGATAGTGGATGCGGCGGTGACAAGAGCGCTCCACGATATTATAGCGCCTGATATGAATGATCACGAGAAGACGAAGGCGATACACGACTGGATCGTCACGCATGTAGAATACGACCAGTCGCTGAAACACTATACAGCCTATAACGCAATTGCACTCGGCAATGCTGTCTGTCAGGGCTATTCGCTGCTCGGCTACAAAATGCTGAAGCAAGCGGGAATCCCGGTGCTTATTGCCGACGGCTCGGTCGATACGGGCGAACATGCTTGGAATATGGTTCAGCTTGACGGTATTTGGTATCATCTGGATCTGACATGGGATGACCCTGTTATGAGCGGAGATGCAGGCAATGATTCTACTTCAGACAACGTAATCCGATATAACTATTACTTGAAGACCGATGAGGAGCTTCGAGAGGATCATCGTTGGACGAAGTCGTACCCCGCTGCAAGCAGCAGCTACCTGGGCGCCCTGCAGCTAGCTGAACAATCCGGCAGCCAGTCCGAAGCGGCCAAAGCGAACAAGCTGAAGATTGAGCTTGGATTGCATTGGCTCGACGCGGAAAATACAGTGTCAAGCGCAGATCAGCTGCGCACCGTCATTCATTCGGCTGTCAGCTCGCGCAGCGGAAGCTTGGAGTTCAGGTATGTAGAAGGAGAGACGTTTCCAGAAGCGCTGAAGGCAGCGTTCGAAGGCTTGAATACAGCGGTTGGCTATAAGGCCAGCTATGAATCGTATCGAAATGACGGCTCGAAGCTCGTTCGCTTAAAGCTGGAGTATGAATAAACGAAAAGAAGGCTGTCCGGCCGAAGCGACGAGCTATAAATGCTCGCTTCGGAGGGACAGCCTTCTTCGTCGTTAGCGGATGGATGCTTATTGCTCGCGATTTCGGGCTGCGGTCATCTGCTGCCAGACAGAGCCGGCAGCTTCTTCGCCGCGCTCGATGCGCTCAAGCGCCATCTGCGCTTGCAGCTTGATCTCGAACTCGGCATCGTTAGCCGCTTCGCGCAAAGCTTCGATTGCCGTCTCGTCTCCGAGCTCGTACAGGTAGCGCGCCGCGCGCCAGCGAACAAGCTTGTTCTTGTCGCGCAGCGCTTCGATCATTGGAGCGATAGCGGCCGGATCGCCGAGATCGGATAAGGTGTCGCCGGCCGTTCTACGGACGGACGAAGAAGCATCCCGCAAGGCGGCGAACAGCAGCGGCATCGCTTCTGGCGAGCGCAGATCGCCTAAGTATACGACGGCTAGGCGACGGATCGATGCATTGTCGTCTTGAAGCGCCGCCGACAGCACTTCGATCGTCTCGACCGAAGCGGTGAACCGCTCGAAAGCGGCATAACGCAGCTTCCAGTCGCTTTCCTTGAATTGCGTCAGCACCTGTTCCGCTGTTAACGGAGCGGGTCTGACCGGCGCTGCCGCGGCATCGCCTGCCGCAGCGTCGTTACCCTGCTCCTTCGCGTGGGCGATGAGCGTATCTAGTCTCTCCTGCGTATAAGACGCCTCAAGCTCGCGGACGATCTCGGCGGCAATCTCTTCGGGTTCGCCATAACGCACGCCGAACTCCTCCAGCTTGCGCTCGCGGATCATTGCCGAGCCAGCCGCTTGCTGAACGGCTTCGCCGAATGCGGGCGGGAGCGCCGAGCGCACCTCTCCGCCAGCCATTCGAACGCGCACTTGCATCGGAATGCCGCGGTACATTTGAACGAACACCTGCGCTTCGCCGAAGCTGGCGGAGGACTCAGGTCCGCCGCCTGCACGGTTGTCGCCGTCCTCGGCTTGCAGCAGCTGGCCGGCTTCGGCTAGAATACGCGCCCAATCTGCGCCTGGCAGACGATCCAGCGCAATGAAGTCGGCCGTGCGGAACACGCTTTTGACGCCCTCGATGCGGAGCAATTGCCGGAGCTGCTCTGGTGCGTCTTCGGCTTCCTTCGACTTATAGGTCAACCGCTGACCGCGCGGTAGCGACTCGTCCACGTTCAGCTTCATGGAATTGGGACTTGGCGTTGGTTCTATAGAAATGAGTTTCATTCATTAGCCTCCTCGAAAAAAATATTCACCCATTGGAGCTCTTTATCGTATTTTTAAGTGTACCTGATTTCGAACGCGGATGCGAGAATGCCATTTGCATTTCATGTTGCGGGCTTGGTATCTTTAAGGAGACGAATACACAGCGAGGAGGGATGAGCGGTTGCGGTTAAAACGATTTGCCAACTTAGATCATGTAGAGCAGCATAATTCATTGAAGCAGTTCAAGAGGTGGCGGCAAGAGCGCATTCGCAAGCTGAAAATGAAAGATTATTCGTTTGCCGTTCCGAACGCCCAGCCTGACATCGCTTTCCTTCAGGCGAATAGAAAGCAACCTACTATTACATGGATTGGACATTCGACCTTCCTGATTCAAATCGGAGGGCTCAATATTATTACGGACCCGGTCTGGGCTGGGCAGATGGCTTTTCAAAAAAGATTGACGGCACCCGGCATTCAAATTGAGGACGTGCCGCCTATCGACATCGTTCTCATCTCGCATTCCCATTACGACCACTTGAACATTAATTCGTTACGCAGGTTAGGCGGACCGAAGCAGCTTATCGTGCCTGCCGGCCTTAGCCAGAAGCTGAAGCTTAAGGGCTTCATGCGCGTCACAGAGCTGCACTGGTGGGAGTCGCTCCATATTCATGGCATCAAATTCACGTTCGTGCCGTCGCAGCATTGGACGCGCCGCAATCCGTGGGACACGAACAGCTCGCATTGGGGAGGCTGGGTCATCGAGCCGGTTGGCTCGCGAAGCGGTCGGTTTGTCGGTTATGACGGCGGCAAGACGAGGCAGCTGTTACAGCCTTCGCACGGAAGGGCAGCTGATGAGGGGGCGGCAGCTTCAGAGGGCTCTAGAAGCGGTGATGTCCCTGCATCGAGAAGAAATGAAGCGAAAGCTCATATATCCAAAGCTGCTGCTGTTCATGATCATAGCCGGCAATCAGGCTTCCGGGCAGAGGACGCGTTCGCATCGGATGTTTCGGATCGTCCTGTCGTCTCGGACTCACCGACGATTTATTTCGCCGGCGACAGCGGCTACTTTCAAGGCTTCAAGGAAATCGGCAGTCGTTTCCCGATTGATGTCGCCTTAATGCCGATAGGGGCATATGAGCCGGAATGGTTCATGGGCCCGCAGCATGTGACGCCGGAGCAGGCGCTGCAGGCGTTCGAGGATACAGGAGCGAAGTGGTTCGTTCCGATGCATTACGGCGCATTCAAGCTTGCTGACGATACGCCGAGCGAGGCGTTATGCCGCCTAGAGTCGGCTCGTCAATCGAAAGGCATCGACTCGTCGCGCCTGGTCGTACTTCCGCATGGCGAATCATGGCGACTGGCCGGCAAGTAAATAACATCCATAACAAACGAGAATAATATAGCGCCAAATACGAGCAGTGACGATATAAGCTGCAACGTATATACTTGAAGGTAACAAAACGATACTGAAGGAGATTAGCAACTAATGAGTCAGTCTGTTATTCGTATTGGCATTATTGGCGCAGGAGCAATCGGCGCTGTTCATGCGCAAACATTCGCCAAGGTCGAGGGGGCCGAAGTAGCGGCTATTACCGACGTTTATTTGCCGCTCGCCGAGCAGCGCGCTCAGGAGCATAATATAACGACCGTGCATGAATCGCCGCAAAGCCTGCTGGAAGACAGCTCGATCGACGCCGTCATTATCGGCGTGCCGAACAAGTTCCACGCTGACTTGGCGATCGAAGCATTCAAGCAAGGCAAGCATGTGCTGCTTGAGAAGCCGATGGCGATCAATTCCGAGATCGCGCGCACGATCGTAGAAGCTGCCGAGCAATCCGGCAAGGTGCTGATGATGTCGCACCAAATGCGCTGGACAGGCCTTAGCCGTGCAGTAAAAGCGCGCATCGACAGCGGCGATGTAGGCCGCATCTATAACGCGAAGACAGGTTGGCTTCGCAAGAAGGGCATTCCAGGCTGGGGTTCCTGGTTCACGCGCAAGGATCAATCCGGCGGCGGACCGCTGATCGATATCGGCGTTCATATGATCGACCTGTCGCTGTATTTGATGGGCAATCCGAAGCCGGTATCCGTATTCGGGACGACTTATTCGGAGTTCGGTCCGAAGCGCGAAGGCATCGGCAACTGGGGCACTCCGAATTGGGAAGGCTACTATGATGTCGAGGATCTGGCATCCGCGCTCATTAAGCTCGACAACGGAGCGACGCTGTCGCTTGATGTGAGCTGGGCGGCTCATGCAGCCGGCTTGTCCGAGGATCCGTTCATTCACCTCATGGGTACGGAAGGCGGCGTGTCGGTTGTCGGCAATAGCGGCACTTACGTGACCCACAAGGAAGGCGAAGTTGTGCTTAGCGACATTGCCCCTCTTGAAGGTGAAGAAGACCGCATCCTTATGGGCGGCCACTTCGTTTCATGTATTCGCGAAGGCAAGCAGCCGATTACATCCGGCTTGTCCGGCTACACGACTAACCGCATTCTTGACGCCATCTATGAATCATCGCGTACGGGCAATGAAGTGAAGCTGAACTGGGATTAACACCCGTCAGTGCCATTGTTGCAGCCGTAATCAGCTAACCGCATATCAATAGCACGAAGCCGCCTCTAGGTAATGACCTCCRTTATTATTTTGAGGCGGCTTTCTTTGTTGCATAGGAGCGTATATGAAGAAAACAATCGTACTTCTATTGCTCGTTGGATTGTGCGTATTCCAATACATAAGAACAAGCATCCCTGATCAAGACCCCTATACAATGACCGATTACAGCAGATTGCATCCCGTTAAGGTAGAGCGAGTAGTGGAGGGCAAGGAAGAGGAACAGCTTATCTCGCTTGTTAAGGACGCGAAGGGCAAAGGTCTGACCCTGTCCATTGCCGGCCAGCGCCACAGCCAAGGGGGCCATACCTATTACAAGGATGGCATTGTCGTCGATATGACGAGCTATAACAAGATTATTACGGTGGATCAAGCTGCCAAGCAGATCACCGTGCAAGCCGGTGCGACGTGGGAGGACGTGCAGAAGGCGATCAATCGATACGGTTTATCCGTTCGAACGATGCAGTCGCTCAATCCGTTCACGATTGGCGGCTCGATCAGCATTAACGCGCACGGCAGAGACATCCGTAACGGCTCGCTTATAAGCAGCGTTGATTCCTTCCGACTCCTGACCGCCGACGCTGTAATTAAGAATGTGAGCCGTACGGAAAATGCAGAGCTGTTCCCGTTAGCGCTTGGTGGCTACGGCCTGTTCGGCATCATACTGGACGTAACGCTTAATCTGACGGAGGACGAGGTGTACCGCGAGTCAACCGTGCTGATGGACTTAAGCGAATACGTCGGCTATTTCCGTGACGAGGTGCTTGCGAATCCGGATATTAAGCTGCATATTGGGCGCATATCAGTTGCGAAGGATAGCTACTTTACCGAGGCGCTAGCCAAGAACTATACAGTCGAACGATCACTATCGCTTAGCAAATATAACAAGCTGGAAAGCAATGAGAAGTGGGTCGCTCCAGGCAAGCTGCTGTTTAACTTGAACCGATCGACCGAATGGGGCAAGAAGCTGCAATGGAACTTGCAAACGTACTTCTTCGTAGAGCAGTCGGATAAAATCATGAGCCGCAATAACGCCATGCGCGCCGCTTACGAATTCATGGACTACAGTCAACCTGGTGCTAACGATCAGCTGCAGGAATATTTTGTTCCGCTCGATCAATTCGATAGCTTCGCCCAGCGGCTAAGCGAGATTGTGAAGGAAGACAAGCTGAACTTGCTCAATGTAACGATTCGATACGTTAGCAAGGATGAGGAAGCCTCTCTCTCCTATGCGAAGGACGACATGCTCGCTCTTGTCTGCCTATTCAACGCTCCGTTATCGGAGAAGGGGCAGCTGAAGATGAAAGAGAGCGTTCAGCGGATTATCGATGAAGTGATTGCGCATGATGGGTCTTATTATTTGCCTTATATAGCTTACCCGACGGTCGAGCAGTTCCATAGCGTCTATCCGAACTACAAAACCTTTTTCGAGCAGAAACGGAAGTATGACGAGGACGGGCTGTTTATGAACTATTTTTATGAGAATTATGGGTCTGAACCGTTGAGAGAGGAGGCCGCAACTTGAACATGAACGTCAAATGGCTCATTAGGTCGCAAAGCGTCGTTACGTTAGCGGCGGGCATGATCTATCCTTATTATTTGTTGTTTCTCAAAAACTTAGGCAACAGCTATTCGAAATATGGCTTAGCGTTCGCCGTATTCACGATCAGCTCGGCTGCCGTATCTACTTGGCTGGGGCCGAGGCTAGACAAGCATGGCACACGCATTCTTGTTGCCAGTTCGCTTGGTATGATGGTTTCCATGCTGGCATTCCCATGGACAAGCTCTTATGTGATCGTACTGCTGCTGCAGCTTATTATGGGCACCTGCAATGCAATGCAGCGGATGAGCGAGCGGCTGTTGCTCGCCGAGGGCACAGAATCCGGTTCAAGAGGAATTACGATTGGCTCTTATCACTTCTGGACGTCGGTTGCCTCCGGCTTTGCCGTAATTCTAGGTGGCCTGCTAATCGATTGGCTGACAATCAACGCTTTGTTCTATATGAGCGCGCTGCTGTATGGGGTCAGCGCTTGGGTCGTATGGCGGGCAAGCGGTACGAGCCGCAATCGCAAGTCGGCGAAGCCAAAGAGGAGCGAGAGCGGGCTGTCCATGCCGGAGTAGGCAAAAGGCAGCCGCTTTGACCGACTTTTTGCACCAATGCCCAATTGGGCGTTCGTTTCGCGCCATACTGTGCTATAATAGTTCGAGATAAAGTGATCATGTAGTGAAGGACGGGATTAAAGAAATGATTAGCACAAGTGGCATTACGCTTCGTTACGGGAAGCGTCCGCTTTTTGAAGATGTAAGCATCAAATTCACGCCAGGCAACTGTTACGGCTTGATCGGCGCTAACGGCGCAGGTAAATCGACGTTTCTCAAAATATTGTCCGGCGAAGTTGAGCAGTCAAGCGGAGAAGTTCATATAACACCAGGCGAGAGACTCGCCGTATTGAAGCAGAACCATTACGAATACGATGGATTCGCTGTGCTTGAGACCGTTATTATGGGTTACAAAAAGCTGTATGAGGTTATGAAAGAGAAGGATACGCTGTATGCGAAAGCCGACTTTACGGATGAAGACGGCATGCGTGCAGGCGAGCTGGAAGCCGAATTCGCCGACATGAATGGCTGGGAAGCGGAATCCGAAGCGGCAGAGATGCTGAACGGCCTTGGCATTACGCCGGATATGCACAGCAAGATGATGAGCGAGCTTGACGGTAACGAGAAGGTCCGCGTATTGCTGGCGCAAGCATTGTTCGGCGCGCCGAACATCCTGCTCCTCGATGAGCCTACCAACCATTTGGACATCGAATCGATTCGTTGGCTTGAGGACTTTTTGGGCGACTACAAAGGTACAGTTATCGTAGTCAGCCATGACAGGCATTTCCTGAATACGGTATGTACGCATATCGCGGACATCGACTTTGGCAAGATCCAGATGTACGTGGGCAACTACGACTTCTGGTATGAGTCCAGCCAATTGGCGCTTCAATTGATGCGCGGCGAGAACAAGAAGAAGGAAGACAAGATCAAGGAGCTGCAAGCGTTCATTCAACGTTTCAGCGCGAACAAGTCGAAGGCRAAGCAAGCGACGTCGCGTCAGAAGCTGCTTGAGAAAATTACGCTCGACGACATTCGTCCATCGAACCGTAAATATCCGTTCATTTTGTTCAAAGGCGAACGTGAAGCGGGCAAGCAACTATTGCTCGTTGACGGCTTGACGAAGACGATTGACGGCGAGAAGCTGATCGACAATCTGACGATTGCGATCAACAAAGGCGACAAGGTCGCTTTCGTCGGTCCGAACGGCTTGCCGAAGACGGTCTTCTTCCAATTGCTAACTGGCGAGCTTGAGCCCGATGCGGGCAGCTACTCGTGGGGCGTTACGACGACTCGCGCTTACTTCCCTAAGGACAACTCGGCTTACTTCGACGGCGTAGACATGAACCTTGTGGAATGGCTTCGCCAATATTCCAAGGATCCGGATGAGACGTTCCTCCGCGGCTTCCTTGGCCGTATGCTCTTCTCCGGCGATGACGCGATGAAGAAAGCAAGCGTATTGTCCGGCGGCGAGAAAGTGCGCTGCATGCTGTCGAAGATGATGCTGGAAGGCGCGAACGTGTTCATCATGGATGAGCCGACGAACCACTTGGACCTGGAGTCCATTACAGCGCTGAACAACGGTCTAACAGACACGGATTGCACGGTTCTGTTTACCTCGCATGACCATCAGTTCGTACAGACGATTGCGAACCGTATTATCGAGTTTACGCCTAATGGCGTGATCGATCGTATGACGACTTACGACGAATACCTTGAGAATCCAGAGATCAAAGCGATCCGCGAGCGCATGTACGCGGTACAATAAATAACAAGAAGCGCCGCTCAGAGAGGTTCACCTCTTCGAGCGGCGCTATTTTTTTGCTATTTCAACGCAAGCTGACGTCCTTTGCCATATGGGATACACATCGGCGTGCCGAATATCGGATCGGCAGCTACCTGGCATTTCAGCTCGAAGACGTCTTGAATAAGCTGCTCGTTCATAATCGCCTCTGGCTCTCCTTGTGCATGGATGCCGCCGTCTTTGACAGCAACGATATGATGCGCGTAGCGACAGGCGAGATTAATGTCGTGCAGCACCATGACGATCGTCCGTTGTTCCCGTTCATTTAGGTCAAACAATAGATCCAATATTTCGATTTGATGCGTCATGTCGAGGTAAGTCGTCGGCTCGTCCAGCAATATCGTTTGCGTGTTCTGCGCGAGTGTCATCGCAATCCATGCTCGCTGCCGCTGGCCGCCAGAGAGCGAGTCGACGGAGCGTGATGAGAACTCTTCCATATGCGTCTCGGCAAGCGCTCGCTTGACTAGCTTCTCATCCTCGTGGGACCATTGCTGCAGCCAGCTCTGATAAGGATAACGGCCTTGCTTCACAAGCTGATGGACCGTAAGCCCCTCAGGGGCAATCGGTCCTTGAGGCAGGATGGCTAGGCGCCTTGCAACCTCCTTGCCGGGTAGCTTGGCGATTTCGCTGCCGTCAAGCAATATAGCACCTCCTTGCGGTTTGAGCAGCCTTGCGAGCGAGCGGAGGAGCGTTGATTTGCCGCAGCCATTGCTGCCGATGAATACCGTGATTTTGCCTTTAGGAATAACAAGATCGAGCTCACTGAATATTGGTTTTTGACCGTAAGCTAACGTTAGGTTTTTGGCTTGTATGGCGGTCATGAGACTCACTTCCCTTTCTTGATATGAACGTCGATTAAGCTCTGTTGCGATGTCGGTACAATAAGTAAATGAAGAACGGTGCGCCCACGGCAGCCGTAAATACGCCAGCCGGAATATCGAGCGGAATGAAGGCCGTTCGCGCGACAAGGTCCGATAGCAACAAGACAAGCGAGCCGATGAGACCAGAGACAGGAATGACTCCGCCATACGCAGGACCTACGAGTTTGCGTGCAATATGGGGCGCCATAAGTCCGATGAAGTTAATAGCGCCCCCGATAGCTACTGCAGCTGCGGCTAGCGCAACACTAATAATTAACAATATAGTCCGTTTGGCATTAACCCGGCTGCCAACGCTTGTTGCGACTTCATCGCCAAGCTCCTGCACGTTGAGATGCCTTGCGTACAGCAGTGCTATAGGGAGCAGAACGACGAGCCACGGAAGAAGAGTCATGACATCTCTCTCCCAAGATGCACCGTATATGCTGCCAGTCATGAAAGTGAACGCCTTAACGGCAACTGCGGTCGGCGTGAATGATGCGGTTAGGATAAGCATGTACGTAAGCGCCGAAAGCGCGGTAGCCATACCGATGCCGATCAGAACGAGCCTCATAGGCGTAATGCCTTTGCGATAGGCAAATAGATAAATGAGAAAAGCGGTCGCGAACGCGCCTGCCATCGCGCTTAGCGGCATAAACCGAATGCTCACATGGGAGAAGTATAAGATAAAGACGACAGTGCCTAACGATGCGCCTCCGGAAATACCGATAACATCCGGCGAGGTTAGCGGATTGCGCACAATGCCCTGAAGCAGAGCTCCGGCTACCGCAAGCGCAGATCCGACAAATACGGCTATAATAACCCGCGGCAATCGCAGCGTTAAAATGATCATTGAATTCGGATCATCGCCGATTCCAAGTATCGTCCGAACGACTTCCAGCGGACTGATAAAGAGGCTTCCAAGCCCGGTACAGATGACGATAGCCGCTAGATTGGCGATGATGAGCATGCCGATGACGAAGGCCGTTCGGCGATTGATTTGGTAAGACATGACACGGTTGCGTATCGTTAACCACGGGTTCATATTAAGAGCGCCCCCCTCTTCTAGCGATGTACACAAAGAAAGGGATACCGAGTATGGCGGTCATAACGCCGACGGGAACTTCCTTCGGAAAAGCGATATAACGAGAGCCGATGTCTGCTGCCAGCAGCAGAATGCCGACATAAACCGCGCTATATGGGATCATCCATTTATAGTCGATGCCGACCATGTAACGAACCAAATGCGGGATGATAATTCCGATAAAGGCAATCGGTCCAGCCATTGAGACGGAACCGCCTGCCAGCAACACGACAAGAATGCCCGCAATCAATTTGATGTAAATGGTTTTCTGACCAAGTCCTACGGCCACATCGTCGCCAAGCGCGAGCACATTCATATGTCTGGCTAAAATAAAAGCACCGATTAACGCAAGCACCATGAATGGCGCTGCTGCTTGATAGATAGAGATGCTTCGGTCCGCAATCGAGCCGACGAACCAATAAAGCACTTGATCGAACGTTTGACCGCCGGTAAGCAGTACGCCCATGGACAAAGAAGAGAAGAAAGCGGTGATAGCCGAGCCCGCGAGCGTAATCTTAAGCGGAGTCAGTCCGTCGTTGCCGATCGAGCCTAGAATGTATACGAGGGCGGCAGTAACCGCTGCACCGATGAACGCAAGCGAAGCAAATGTTGAGAAGCCGCTTACGCCAAAGAAAGCGGAGCCGGTTACGATGAAGAAGGCTGCTCCGGCATTAATGCCGAAGATGCTCGGCGAAGCAAGCGGGTTGCGCGTAATGCCTTGCATTAAAGCGCCGGCTACGGCTAAGCTTGCGCCGACCGTCGCTGCGATTAGCGCTCTCGGCATTCTAGCCGTCTGAATGATGAGATGCTGTTGTGACGCTGCATCATACGATATGTACGAATCAATAATCGTTTGCGGTTTAATATTGACCACTCCGAAAGCGATACTGCAGATGAAGCAAGCCGCGAAGATGAGAAGGCCCAACAGTAGGCCGGCAAACTTGCCTGTTCGTGTTGTTAATAGCGTGTCCATAATTTCCTCTTTCCTTGATGTTTACAATGCGAATTAGGATACTAGGTCATTTTAGGGGATCGGTATAGCTCTGTCAATGAATCTGAAAATCATTATCAATTAATTGTTGACATCTTTGGACGCCCTTGGTATAGTTCGTGAAGTGCAACTTGAGAATGATTTTCAAAAACGAAAGGGAGTTGGAATTTTATGTTACGGTTATTGAAGGGAAAATTTACATGGACTGCCGTTACGGCATTGCTAGCATTGGCAGTTATCGTATCAGGCTGCGGTCAGTCCGCTAACAATAATGCAAACGGAGCAGGTTCGGAGCAATCCGGTGAGAGCCAGTCGACTGATGTACGGAAAGTTACTCACGCAATGGGCGAAACGGAAATCAAAGGAAATCCAGTTCGTATAGTCGTGCTTACGAATGAGGGTACGGAAGCTCTTCTTTCGCTTGGCATTAAGCCGGTTGGGGCAGTAAAATCATGGACGGGCGAGCCGTGGTATGATCATATCAAAGCGGATATGGAAGGCGTAACGGTTGTCGGCGAAGAGAGCCAGCCTAACCTGGAATTGATTGCAGGTCTGAAGCCGGATCTTATTATCGGCAACAAATTGCGTCAAGAGGAAGTATATGACCAACTGAAGGCAATTGCACCGACCGTATTTTCCGAGACGCTTCGCGGCGCTTGGCAGGAGAACTTCAAGCTTTATGCAGAGGCGGTTGGCAAGGCGGAGGAAGGCAACAAAATTATCGCTGAATACGACGCTCGTACGGCGGATTTCAAAGGAAAAGCCGGCGACAAGCTCAATCAAAAAGTATCCGTTGTTCGATTCATGGCAGGTAAAACCCGTATTTATTTGGGAGATACGTTTACAGGACTTGCGTTCAGCAAGCTCGGCATAAACCGTCCCGACAGCCAAATGGGCTATAAAGATACGTTCGTAGAGGAAATTACGAAGGAACGCATTCCGGAAGTAGATGCGGATATGCTATTCTACTTCACGTATGAGACGGGCGACGGCAAAGGAACGCAAATGGAAGAAGAGATGCTGAAGGATCCGCTCTGGCAGAGCCTTAACGTTGTGAAAAACAATAAAGCGATGCAAGTGAACGATGCGATCTGGAATACGGCTGGCGGCGTAATTGCAGCTAACCTGATGCTGGATGAGCTATACGATATTTACGAAATCGCGAAATAAATTGCATAAGTACGTAGAAACAGCCGGGCTATCAAAGCTTCGGCTGTTTTTTTGACGTATAGGAAAGTATATGATTTTGCTCATACTTTCTCTATACGTTTCGACGAAACGATTGCTTACGCCGCCGGAGGACGGCGATAGCCGGTTACGCTTGATTGTTTAGTCCATAAGCTGCTTCAGCTTGCTCTCCGTCGTGGATTCGGGAGCGGGGGTGTAGACGCTGCAGCGCAGGTCGGCGCTGCCGTGCACTTGGAGCGAGGTGAGATGGAACAGCATCTTGCCGGCTTTGGCATGGCGAAATTGAAGAAGCACTTCCGGTGCGGAGCTAACTCGGCTTTGCTCCCATAGCGCATTGAAATTCGGATGAATCGCACTCATCTCTTCAAGGAATTGCTCATACCACTCATCCTCAAAATATTGCCCGTAGTACGCACGGAAGATAGCGAGGTAGCCGCTAACGAATTGTTCCCAATTGACCGCCAGCCGCTGAAACTCCTTGCGGGTGAACAATAGTCTGATCATATTGCGTTGATCGGGCGGGATCTGATCGAAGTCCAAGAAGACATGGGAGGCCGCTTCGTTCCAGCCGACGATCTGGCAATGTCTGTCCGATATAATCGTAGGACAATAACGAAGCTCACGCAGCATGTATTGTAAGGGAGCACTAAGCTCCGGCTGAGGCAGCTCGTCCTGCTTGAAAGAGGTCGTGCCTGGTCCAGCATCAAGCGCCAGCGCGTACAAATATTTGCGCTCATCGACCGTTAGCTGCAGAGCAGCCGCAATGGCGTCTAAGACCGAGCTTGATACTTTGATATCACGCCCTTGCTCCAGCCATGTATACCAGGTAGAGCTGACGCCTGCCAGTTGAGCGACCTCTTCCCTGCGAAGACCAGGCGTCCTGCGTCGAGTACCGGCGGGCAGGCCAACAGCTTCGGGCTGCAGCTTAGCCCGCTGTGTTTTGAGAAATTGGGACAGTACTTGCAGTCTTGTGGAATGATTCACGGCTGGCGTCATCCTTCATTATCGTTATCGTGGTACTGATTATACTATAATAAATGACAACTTGTAATAGGATAACTTCTATGACATGATAACCTCCATAATCGTTATTCGAGGAGGAAATAGGATGGAGAGAGTTGTAGTGACGGGGATGGGTATCGTATCGCCGCTTGGCAATGACGTTGACAGCTACTGGAGCAAATTGATCAAAGGCGCTTCCGGTATTACGCATATCGATCAATTCGATACGGCAAGGTTTAAGTCCAAAATAGCAGGAGTAGTGAGAGACTTCGATCCGGATAGCCTATTCGGGCGCAAGGAAGCGCGCCGCATGGACCGGTTTACGCAATATGCCCTTGCTGCGGCAGATCAAGCGCTTCATAACGCCGGAATTCAGCTGGAAGGGATTGATCTCGAACGAATGGGCGTCTATGTCGGATCAGGTATTGGCGGAATCCAGACGCTGATTGAGCAGGACGGCGTACTTCGCGAACGCGGGCCGGAGCGGGTAAGTCCGACGCTTGTGCCAATGATGATTTCGAATATGGCTGCCGCAATGATCAGTATTAAGTATGGCGCGCTCGGCCCGACGATGTCACCGGTAACGGCATGCTCGATAGGCAATACGGCCATCGGCGAAGCGTTTCGGCTCATCAAGGGAGGATATGCAGACGTGATGTTCGCTGGAGGCGCAGAGGCGGCTATATCGGAAATATCGCTAGCGAGCTTCGGCAATGCCACTTCGCTATCGACGAGGAACGAGGAGCCGCAACGAGCAAGCCGACCTTTCGATGCCGGCAGAGACGGCTTTGTCATGGCAGAGGGTGCAGGCATCCTTGTACTTGAGTCTCTCTCGCATGCTCTAAGGAGAAATGCACCTATTGTAGCGGAAGTCATTGGTTATGGCGCAAGCTCCGACGCTTATCATATGGTCGCGACTCATCCTGAAGGCAGAGGCGCTTATCTTGCCATGAAAGCGGCGCTTCAGGATGCAGGTATTAAACCGGAGGAAGTAGATGTTATCAACGCCCATGCAACAAGCACCGAGATTGGCGATAAGTCGGAAACGGTTGCGATTAAGAGGCTGTTCGGAGAATACGCCAATCAAGTGCCGATAACGGCAGGCAAATCGATGACCGGTCATATGCTGGGTGCCGCGGGCGGTGCGGAAGCGATCTCCTTGGCGATGAGCCTTCGAACCGGCATTATTCCGCCGACGATTAATCAGGAGCAGCCCGATCCGGAATGCGACTTGGATTTCGTGCCGAACGTTGCACGTCATGCCAATTTACACATCGGGATGTCCAACTCATTCGGCTTCGGCGGACACAACGCAGTTATTTTGCTGAAGAAATATAGAGATTAATCGTTATGGTTAGATGACATATACGCTTGGATAAGGTCAAAAAACTTGGCGGCATGCATAAATGTATGCACCTGGTAAACACTGTTTCTCTAGACCCAAATCGAATTGCTCGGGTATGATACCAGTATGTTAATATAGGGTGCGATCTGGTGGCGGCGGTAACGGCTGATGAAACAGTGGGAGGGCATGCTTTGACGGGGTATGAGGATATCAAGCAAGGCGAGAAGGGAGCCTGGGTCAGCATCGGCGCTTATCTAGCGTTGTCTGCGCTTAAGCTCGGAGCGGGGTATTGGTTCGCATCGGGCGCTCTCGTTGCGGACGGTTACAACAACTTAACCGACATCGTAGCGTCGGCTGCGGTGTTGATCGGACTTCGGATTTCGCAGAAGCCGCCGGACAAGGATCATCCGTACGGCCACTTTCGGGCGGAGACGATTGCAGCGCTGATCGCTTCCTTCATTATGGCTACCGTAGGCTTACAGGTGCTGATCGATGCGGTGAAATCATTGTTTGGAGCGGAGAAGCATATACCGAACTTGATCACAGCATGGGTGGCGTTATTCGCGGCAGCCTGCATGGGCGGTGTGTACATGTACAATCGCAAGCTCGCGCTGCGTATCAACAATCAGGCGTTGCTAGCAGCAGCTAAAGATAATTTATCCGACGCGCTTGTCAGTATCGGCGCTGCGATAGGCATTATTGGCGCACAGTTCGGTCTGCCATGGCTTGATACTGTAGCGGCAATCGCGGTAGGCATCATCATCTGCAAGACGGCTTGGGAAATTTTCTACAGCTCGACGCATGCGCTTACTGACGGCTTCGATGCGAAGGAGCTGATTACGCTTCGTTCGATGATTGCCGGGACGAAAGGGGTCAAGTCGATCAAAGATATAAAAGCCCGGGTGCACGGAAGCAATGTGCTGATTGATGTGATCGTACAGGTTGATCCCGGATTATCATTGATTGAGAGCCATCGCATTAGCGACGAGATCGAGAAGAGAATGGGCAAGAAGCACAATATTATGAGCGTTCATGTCCATGTTGAGCCGTTCGAGGATACGGTGGGTCGCTCGGGYAGCAATAGAAGAGAATAGGGATGGTTCAGATGCTATATCTGTTMCATCCTTTTTGTTATGGGGCGATGCTGCAAATTKCAGCATCGTAATTTACGGAATGAGTAACAGAGTGTATAGTGAAGTTACCATTAATCGATGCTTAAATTTATTTATGTAAGCGGTTTCTGCGGTTTCGAAATCCGCGTAAATTATAATATCATAACGAGGGATCCCAATGTTAAAGCTAATGATAGTGGATGATGAATTGTTAATGCGTATCGGCATCCGTTCTATGATCGATTGGGAAGCGCAAGGATTCCGAATCGCCGCCGAGGCAGAGAACGGCAAGGAAGCRCTCGAATTAGCCCACACGGTGAGACCTGATCTGATCATTACGGATATCAAAATGCCAGTCATGGACGGCTTGCAGCTGATCCGGGAAACATCAAAAACGGTCGCCGATTGCAAATACGTAATATTGAGCAACTTTGACGAATTCCGGTATGTGAAGGAAGCGTTGCAGCTTGGCGCAATCGATTACTTGATCAAAAGCGAGATAACAGCGGAGGCTCTGGCCGAATTGCTTGCCGGTATYAGGCGGAAGTGGGAGCTCGGAGGAAGCACGAAACCGAATATGCTGCTGACTTCACACATTTCGCAAAGCTTATCCCATCTGAAGGAAAGCTTGTATAAAGACCTGATCAGCGGCTTGCTTGACGAGAGTGAAGCGGCTGCGAAGGCAGAGCAATTGCAGTCGCGCTTGCAATCGGAGGAATTGACGGTCATCAAGCTTCGCATTGATAGATTCGCGAGTATACGTCAAAAGTACGTGGAGAAGGATGAGAAGCTGTTAAGATTCTCCATTCTCAATATATTGGAGGAGATTATTCCGGGCAAATGGCGGAAGGAGCTGGTCGTCGAAAGCTCCTCTGAATATTTGCTGATTGCCAATACACCGGGGGACGGAATAACGAACGCGCGCTCGGACATCGCCAAGCTTTGCGGAGCCATTCAGCGTACGATGAAGGATTTTATGAATATGTCTATCACAATAGGCGTAAGCTCCGTCGTTCCGGGATTTCGGTATATGAAAGCAGCATATCGGGAAGCTGATTACGCGCTCCTGCGCAGTTTTTTTGCGGGGTACGGACATATTTTGTTCTTCGAAGACAAGGTGGATTGTCCGAACGAGGAGATTACAGCGCTTGCGCCAAGCGAAGCGAACGAGTCCAAAGATCTTGCGTTGCGCCGCGTTCTCGATAGCAATAATGAGGCAAAGCTGTCAGAGTTTCTGGTCGTTTTTCGAGGCGAATTAGCGGCCAAACGGGCGAATGAGCGCATGATCCGAGAGGCGTACGTGGGACTGGCCGAAATGGTCGGAGCGCATATGAGCTATTTGGCGAGGCCCCGACTTCAAATTGCGGACAAACTTCCTTATGAAGCGGTCCTTTCCGCAGAGACCTGGGATGACGTTCACCGCATCGTGCTTGATTATGCAACACTTTGCTTGGCTGTGGACAACAGCTCGACAGAGCAAAGAAGCTATGCGGATATGGCGGTCGAGATGATGCACCGTTATTATGCCGAGGATATCTCTCTTCAGAGCGTTGCCGGTCAAATTAACGTTAATCCCTCATACTTAAGCCGAATCTTCAAGCAAGAGAAGGGGGAAAACTTCATTTCTTGCTTGACTCGCATCCGTATTGACCGGGCAAAGTCGTTTCTGGAAAGCCGTAAATTTAAAGTGTACGAAGTGGCTGACAAAGTCGGCTATCATAATTACACGTACTTTAGCAAAATATTCAAGAAGGTCGTCGGAGTCAATCCGGAAGATTATCGCGGATAATCCGGTCCGTCCCGGCCTTGGAATGCGAGACGATGTATGCGAAAACGATTTCCATTCATTAGCATCAAATCGAAAATGCTGATTATATGCTTGACTGTCATTATCGTGCCGATTTTCGTCATGACGGTTATTTCTTACGCTTCATCCCAGCGTCTGCTTGAGCAAAAGTATACGGAGCTGCTGATGGATATTGCCAATCAGACGAACGTCAGCATCGACGATTATCTAAAGGAAGTGGAAAAAATATCTCTGGTCGCCAGTTTCGGCATGAACAGCAGCGTAAAGGCGGCAGCCGAAGACAATTATCCGCTACAGGAATATTTGCGCGACGACAACGAGGAAAACGAGAACACGGCTTACGGCATGCTGATGAACTACATTATGATGAAGGATCGGGAAATTTCTTTTTACATTTATAACTTGAATGGGGGACAAGACTTGTTCGTCGGCACCGATCTCCCCTACGATTACAGCTATAATGCGAAGGAAGAAGAATGGTTCAAGTTTTTTCAGGTGTCGAACAGCAAGATGATGACGCTGGATACGCATGTGGACCACCAGACAAAAAGCAAGAAGCTCGCCATCTCCCATGCCAGAAAAATATTGGATATGGACAGCGGCACATTGCTTGGCATCATGGTTGTGCGAATCGATCTGAGCGTCATCGAGGTCGTGAACAGCAGGCTGCAGCAGGCGCTGCGTTCGCGGTTCACGATCGTGGACGAGGCGGATAACATTATATTCAATGCCAATACCGGTCTTATCGGACAAAAGTTTACGGAAACGATTCAGCCGGATAAGCGCGACCATATTATCGTGGCCAGCCCGTTCGATCGGCAGCGATGGACGACCTATCTCTATATGCCGAAGAGCGAGTTGACGGCGGAAGGCGATCTTTTGCGGCAAAACATTTATCTTCTGGCGGTTCTGATGCTCCTATTTCTCGCGATTATTTCAATCTACTTGTCAAGCGTCATTACGAGGCCGATCAAGAAGCTGATGAGCAACATTTTGTTAGTGGAAAAAGGGCAGTTCGAGCATGTCGAAGACATACATTCACGCGACGAAATCGGATTGTTGGCGACAAGGTTCAACCGGATGTCCCGCGAGCTGAAAGGGCTTGTCTCTCAAATTCAGCAGGAAGAAATGAAGAAGGCCGCCGCCGAAATTCGCGCGCTGCAATCCCAGATCAACCCGCATTTCTTGTACAATACGCTCGGTTCGGTGAAGTGGATCGCCTCTATGCAGCAGGCCGACACCATTGTGGTCATGACCGAAGCGTTAATTGCCATGCTGCGGTATGCCGCCCGCGCCGAGGGAGCGATGGTGTCCGTACGCGAAGAGCTCGATAATTTGCGGAACTATATGACCATCCAGCAGGTTCGATATTATAACCGGATTCGCATGGATGTGTTTGCGGACGATACGCTGCTCGAGCAGCGAATGCCGAAGCTGATTCTTCAGCCGATTGTCGAAAACGCGATTTTTCATGGACTTGCGGAAAAGGAAGAGGATGGCGTCGTAACAATCCGCATTGCGCGCGGTGACAATTGTTTTGCGATCGACGTTCACGATAACGGCGAAGGGATGGACGAGGAAACGTTTCGGCTCATCAAAGCTTCCCTTGCAGGAGAGGCCGACAATGGGGAGAGTATCGGCTTGCATAACGTGCAGCGCCGGATACAGCTTCATTACGGGAATAGATACGGAATCGAGTGCGACAGCGCTCAGAGAGCCGGCACGACGTTCCGCATTTGTTTGCCTGTGGAAGAGTACTCGCTCGAAAAGGAGCATCGCGGCGCATAAACGAGGGGGACGGTTCGGTGGCAAGAGGTGTTAGGCATTTGTTGTGGATAGGCGCAGCGGCTGCCGTTCTGTTGGCAGGCTGTTCGGCGAACGATTCGGCATCACGCTCCGATACGGAAACGCCGCCTAAACCTGTCGTGCTTAGATATACAAGCTTCATGCTGGATTCGTCGCAGACGGCAAGCTATTATTTTGACGCGATTGCCGAATTTGAAGTTTTGAATCCGAGTATACGCATTGAGGTTGACCATATTCAGAACATTAATTATATGGCCGGCTTAAAGACAAGATTGCTTGGGGGCGAGCAAATGGACGTGTTCGACGTGTGGTCGCCCAGTCTGTTCGAGGAACTCAGGCGGCTGGATGACAACGTCTATTTGGATTTGAGCGATGAGGATTTTTTGAACGATTTTCTGCCTGCGACTTTGAAGCCGGTCACCTTAGACGGCCGCGTGTACGGCGTTCCCGGAATGATGCATACGGACGGACTGCTCTATAACAAGACGATGTTTCAAAAGCTTGGGCTTTCCGTTCCTGAAACGTGGGATGAGTTTATTCGGCTGTGCGAGAAGCTGAAGGCTCAAGGAATCGTTCCGATCGCGCTTAATTCCGAATGGTGGGTTCCGCAATTTTTTTTCGGTTCGCTTATGTCCAATGCGGGCGCGGACGAGACCTGGACCGCTGAGCTGGAACAGGGCCTCGTAAAAGCGGACAATCCGATACTCGTTAACGCCATGAAGATGACAAAGGCAATCATCGATCGCGGCTTTGTGCCGAAGGACTGGGAACAGCTCAAGTATGAACAGTCAAGAGACATGATTACAAGCGGCAAGGCTGCCATGATCATTACCGGCACATGGGATCTTTCGGAGCTGAATGCGAGCGGAAACGGACAGGAAATTGACTTTATGATGGTGCCCGGAGGAGATCGCACCGTACCGAACCTGAATATCGGATCCTATAAAGTCGTTAGCGCGAGCAGCGAGCATCCGGAAGAAGCCAAGCGATTTCTGGCCTATATGAACGGAATAGAAATTCAAGAAAAGCTGGCGAATAAAGTGATGGCCGTTCCTTCCGTCAGCGGCGTTTCGCTCCATGACCCCGTTGTAAGACGCATATCCGATCTAATGACAGGCAGAGAAGCGTTGATTTATTGGCCACACACGGTTTCGACGGAGTCGCTGCAGGTGTCGGTGATCGACAGTTTGAATGAGTATCTGAGAGGGGCCGATCTGGAAGGCGAATTGGCGAAAATTCAGCTTGCAATCGACCGGGCTGGCGATCGCGTAACGAAACCGACAACTTAATCGGCATTTGCAATTGACCTCAATCCTTCTCGCTAGAGAAGGATTATTTGTTTTGTCGTACTTCGATTGAAGGATGTTCACTTTACCGCGTCTTGCACTTTTTTTAGATGCACATCCATTATTTTTACTTTTGGGCCATGAATGCGGAGCCCTCGTTCCAACGAGTAAAGAAAAGAACAGCAACTTGTCATTTGCGTTGCTTTATCCGATTGTCCGTTTTTTTTACAATTAACTCGTATCCTACAAATGACAAATGGGGGGCTAACATGAGTAAAAAGCTATTGTCTATCGTAACGGTGCTGACGCTCGTCTTTCTGGCGGCATGCAGCGGAAATTCCGCGAATAAGGAAAATGACTCGAAGGATTCGCCAGCGCCCGAGCAGTCGGTGAACGAAGCAGGCGAAGTCGATTACGCTTTTGGAGCTTATGCGGAGCCGGTTACAATTCATACCGTAAGGGCTGAATATTCTTCGGCGCAATTCCCGGAAGGCGACAATATGGCCAGCAATATTTGGACTCGCGCCTACAAGGAACGGTTCAATATCGACGTCGTGACGGATTGGGTAACCGACGAATACGATACGAAGCTTAATCTTGCCATTTCGTCCAATCAATTGCCCGACGTGTTCCACGTCAACGCTACGCAGCTGCAGCAGCTGATCGAAGCGGATATGATCTTGGATTTGACGGAAGTGTTCGACAAGTACGCGTCCGACCGCTTGAAGAGCTATATGGAGGCCGACAGCGCCAGCTACGAATCGGGCAAGAAGGACGGCAAGTTTTACGGCATTCCGCAAATGCACTGGGGGTTCATCGACCAGCCCGATTACATTTGGATTCGCAACGACTGGAAAGAAGAGCTAGGCCTTCCGGATCCGAAAACGATGGACGACATAAAGAACATTGCCCTCAAATTCAAGGAAGCGAAGGGCGGATACGGCATTGCGGTCGACCAGACGTTGGATTACTTGAATCTGCTCGCAATCGGTTGGGGAGCGCATCCGGACATGTGGATTCCGGGCGCCGACGGGAAGCTGGTGTACGGCTCGGTGCAGCCGGAAATGAAGGATGCTCTCGCGGCATGGGCCGAGTGGTTCAAGCTGGGCATTATCGATCCGGAATTCCCGATCAAAGATTTCAGCGCGATGAACTCCGGCGTAGTATCCGGCAAGTCCGGGATGCAGCCGTACTACCAATGGTGGGGCTATAACCCTGGCGTCGATACGGTAACGAATCAGGGCAAAGACGCGGTGTTCTATCCGTATCTGATTCCAACCGTCGACGGTCAAGTGGCGACGCAATCCGTATTTTTCGCGAACGGCGCTTATACGGTCGTGAACAAGAAGTCGAAGCATCCGGAAGCGGCCATTAAGCTTCTTAACTTCTATGCCTATATTCTCGACGAAGGCACAGGCAATGAAACGCCAGAGACGCTGTCYGCCATGCTGGACAAAGACATCGCTCACGTTACGGGCGCCTTCAAGATCATTAACCCGATGACCGATTATGAACAGTTCTCGCAAGTGAGCGAAGCGCTGAAATCGAAGGATACGAGCAAATTCACGACAAGCGGCATGTGGCAAAAATACAATAACAGCGTTGAATTTCTGACGAACGGCACTCCGGCGGCAACGGGCGACTATTTGCAGCAAGGCTCGCCGAAGCCTGCTTACGGTCTTGCCAAATCCATTCTCGACAACAATCAATATATCAAGACCGCAATGTGGGGAGCGCCGCCGAAAGAGCTTGCCAAATACGGCTCAACGCTCGATGACATTTTGACGGAAGGCTTCACGAAGATCATTATGGGCTCGGAAAGCATCGATTATTTTGATACGCTCGTCAAAAATTGGCATGCTGCCGGCGGAGAGGAAGCGACCACAGCCGTAAATTCAATGTACGCCGGACAGCAGTAAGCAAAAAAAAAGGGGAGGCGAAGATACGCTCGCCTCCTTTCTATTCACGCTATACCTGAGAACGGAGGAGCAGATCATGTTAACTAAGCTAAAGCAGCAACGGGCATTCCACCTTATGCTCATTCCGAGCGTTATTCTCGTTATTATATTTAGCTACCTTCCGCTTTATGGAATGATTATTGCGTTTCAGGACTATAATCCGGGTCTAGGCTTTGGCTCGCCTTGGGTCGGGATGGATAACTTCGAGCATGTGTTCAGACAGCCGAATTTTGTGCGGACGATCTGGAACACGTTGTATATGTCGTTCTTCAAGTTGATCGGAGGCATTGTGGTGCCGGTTGTGTTCGCTTTATTGCTGAACGAGGTAGCGCGCTCGGCGATGAAAAGGTCGTTCCAGACGCTCGTCTATATTCCGAATTTCCTGTCGTGGGTCATTATGGCGGGCATTATGATCGATATTTTGGGCTCGGACGGCATCGTCAATTCGTTCATTAAGCTATTGGGAGCGGAGCCTATTTCCTTTCTCGGCAGCCCATCGATCTTTCCTTGGACGATGATTGTAACCGATGTCTGGAAAGGCTTTGGCTTCGGTACGGTCGTCTATTTGGCTGCGTTGACCAGTATTGACCCTGGGCTCTACGAGGCGGCATTGATCGACGGCGCCAAACGTTGGAAGCAGACGATTTACATTACGCTGCCGCTGCTCATGCCGACGATCATATTGATGACCGTTCTGTCGCTCGGCAATATTTTGAATGCGGGCTTTGACCAAATATTTAATCTTTATTCACCCGTTGTTTATGAGACAGGCGATATTATCGATACCTATGTGTACCGGCTTGGCATTCAACAGGCGCAATATTCGGTAGCCGCCGCAGTCGGGTTTTTCAAGTCGATCGTTTCCTGTATTTTAGTAATCTTATCCTACATTCTTGCTTATCGCGTCGCAGGATACCGCATCTTCTAGAGAAATGATGTTTTGCTTACGCAAACATTAAGCCTATGCTTACGAAGTATGTTTGCTTACGCAAACATTTGAGGAGGGATGATCGTGGTTCAAGATAAAAGTCTGGGGCGAAAGCTGTTCCATGTCGTCAACTACATGATTTTGATTTTGGTTTCGCTGATCTGCGTGCTGCCATTCGTTAACCTGCTGGCCGTCTCTTTCAGCAGCAGCGCCGCGGTATCTGCAGGCGATGTCGTATTTTGGCCTAACGGATTCAATACAAAAGCCTATGAGTTTGCGCTAACTGGCGATGAATTTTTTCGGTCTATGGGAATTTCGGTTCAACGCGTCGTATTAGGAACGCTGGTTAACCTTATATTGATGGTGCTCGCGGCATATCCTCTTTCGAAGACGAAGGAGAAAGTGATGGGACGCGGCTATTATATGGGCTTTTTCGTCTTCACGATGCTTTTCAACGGGGGACTGATTCCAACCTATTTGATCGTCGTTAAAACCGGGTTGATCGACTCTATCTGGTCTCTGATTTTACCGGGAGCGATCCCCGTATTCAGCATGATTATTTTAATGAACTTCCTCAGAGGGCTGCCGGAAGAAATTGAGGAATCCGCAACGATTGACGGGGCAGGGCCCGTTCAAATTTTGGTGTTGATCCTGTTGCCGCTTTTGAAGCCTGCGCTGGCCACAGTCGGACTATTCAGCATCGTCGGCCATTGGAATTCGTGGTTTGACGGCATTATATATATGAACGATACGGCCAACTATCCGCTGCAAAGCTATTTGCAGACGCTGCTGCTCAGCTTTGAGCAAATTATGCTGAGAGCCAGTACCGACTATACCCAACTGCTTGCGATGATGAACGTGCGCACCGGTCGCGCTGCTCAAATGTTTCTGGGGGCACTGCCGATATTGGCGATTTATCCTTTTCTGCAAAAGTATTTTACGACCGGCCTCGTTCTCGGCAGCGTAAAGGGTTGAGCATGACAAAGTCGAACAAAATAGAAACGGGATGGAGCAGATATAACATCTGGCCTTCCCGTTTCTATTTTGTCATATGTTCTCATTATTAGCTGCCGCTGCTGATTGACTCCTGATTGTCGCTGCGCGCTTCTTGCTGCGATGTCTGCGAATAAGCAGGAAGATAACGATAAGCGGAACGCCGACGAGGAAAATATAAAGCGAGACGTCCTTGACCATATGCTCCGCGGCACGGCCGTAGAAATAGAACAAACAGCCGACAATATAAAACTTAAGACCGCGGCCAATTGCAGCATAGCCGATCAGCCTCCATAACGGGAAGTTCAAGCATCCGGATAGGATGGTAAACACTTTGAAAGGAATTGGCGTGAAAGAGCCGATCAGAATAGCAGCCTCGCCGTTTTTTTGAAACCGGTCGGTTGCCGCGTCGATCCATTCTTTTTTGAGAAATTTGTAGAGGACGGATTTACCCATTACTTTGCCCAGATAATATCCGACAGGCGTACCGATGAGGCAGGCGATATAACCGACCGTGGCAAGCCAAAGCGCGGTAGCGGGATTCATAAGACTGAGTGTTACTTGCAAGAAAAATGCGGGTATCGGAAAGATGACTGCATCGAGGAAAGCATGAACGGCTAATCCCCAAGGACCGAAGTCGGCCAAAAAATCGACAATGTTCTGAAACATTAACAGGCTCCTTTACCGTTAGCGGACCTGCACATAAAGCTAGCTTAACAATGAAATGGCTAAGACTGAAATAAGGACTTTATATGCTTAATCATTGAATGAGTTGGCTTGAATATGCCATTTATTGATAAGAATTTTACACGGCATAAGTCATAAGTCATGCATATAGTTTCATTATAGCACACAAACCTAGGTATAAAGTAAACACCTGTTCAATACGCGCCATTCGAGGCGGTGGTCATAGCAATACGGTTTAGAGCTCTTCAGGTTTCATAAAAATAGGAGCCGGACCATGTGGTCTCAGCTCCTAAAGTTATATTCGCCATCTACCGCTATTCTCTCGTCTGCCTGCGTGATACGCCGCTCTGCTGCGCCGCTTGGATGACGCGGCGGCGAACCTCCTCGACGACACGGCCGTTGAATACGCTTGGCACGATGTACATTTTATTAAGCTCATCGTCGCTTATGACAGAAGCAATCGCTTCCGCCGCCGCAACTTTCATCGCCTCATTAATGACGGTAGCGCGGCTGTCAAGCGCGCCGCGGAAGATGCCGGGGAAGCACAATACGTTGTTGATCTGGTTCGGATAATCCGAGCGGCCCGTAGCGAATACAGCCACGATATCTTCCGCAAGCTCAGGACGAATCTCGGGCTCCGGGTTAGCCATGGCGAATACGATCGGCTGCGGCGCCATCGTCTCGATATGCTCTCGCGTAAGAATGCCGCCCGCCGATACGCCAATGAATACGTCAGCGCCTGCGAGCGCCTCCGCCAATCCGCCGCTGCGTCGCTCTTGATTCGTGTTGTCCGCATACCATTGCCACATCGGATTGTCGTAACTGCGATCGGCCGTCAGTATGCCTTCTCGGTCTACGCCTACGATATGGTTCGCCCCGCCGGCAAGCAGCATCTTCGTGCAGGCTGTGCCCGCAGCGCCGATGCCGCAGACGACGATCCGTGCTTCGCCTAGGGTTCGCTCCGTCAGCTTAAGAGCGTTCAGCAGGCCGGCATAGAGCACGACGGCCGTGCCATGCTGATCGTCATGAAATACCGGAATGTCGAGCTCCTCCCGCAGACGCCGCTCAATCTCGAAGCAGCGCGGAGCGGATATGTCCTCGAGGTTAATGCCGCCAAATCCCGGCGCGAGATGCTTGACCGCCGCAATAATCTGCTCCGTATCCTGCGTGTCCAAGCAGATCGGAAAGGCGTCAACATCCGCGAATTGCTTGAACAGCATCGCCTTGCCTTCCATGACCGGCATTGCCGCATAGGGTCCGATATTCCCGAGGCCAAGAACGGCACTGCCGTCGGAGACGACTGCTACGGTGTTACGTTTAATGGTCAGCGTATAAGCTTTTGAAGGTTCTTCATAAATCGCTTGGCATACTCTGGCTACCTCCGGAGTATAGACGCGCGACAAGTCGTCTCGATTCTGAATGGGGGTTTTCGGTTGAATAGCTATTTTGCCGCCTAGATGAAGCAGAAATGTCCGGTCGGAAATATGAACAAGCTTTATACCGGGAAGTGACCCCAGAGCTTCAGTTAGGCGCTCGGCTGCGCCGTGCTCGGCAATCTTCACCGTAAGATCGCGAATGCTCTTATTTTTGTCTGTATGTATGACGTCAATGGCGATAATATCGCCTCTCGCTTGTTCTATGGCTGTAGCCGCACGACCGAATTGAGCCGCATTGGTATCAATCTCGAGTCTTAATATAATCGTCTTGCCGTCTGCCATCTGTGACTTCATCCTGCAACAGCTCCCTTCTTCATTTATACTATGCAATTAACCAAATAGTATTTATGCTAACCAAGTCGCGCCGAAATAAAAAAAAGCCGTTACTGCATTAATTGCAGTACGGCTCTCGGACAGCTCTTCGGATCGTATTGTTGATTGCGCTTCGTTAGCAGGCTGTCACGGAATTGTCCTGACGCGTATGGCTCATGGATTAGTTTAAACCAACGGTCTACCGTATCGTTCGAATCAAGCATTTCGCCGAAGCCATTGCTTATAAAGTATTCGCAATTCTCTTCTTCCTGGCCTGGAATCGGTTCGTAGAACAGCATCGGAATGCCTTTGCTCATGCCTTCCGTACAGGTCATCCCGCCCGGCTTCGTCACGAGCAGATCGGAGGCGTCCATAAGCTTGTTAACCTCGCGGGTGAATCCCATGATGCGGACGTTCGGATGCTGGAACAGCGGGTCCGCCTGCATTTTTTCCTTCATCTTCTCATTAGATCCGACGCAAAAAATAAGTTGGGTCGTTTCACGCCATTTGGTCATATATTCAAGCGCGTTATCCTCGTACATAATGCCCCAGCCGCCGCCCATAATGAGCACGGTAGGCATCGCCTTCAAGTCGAATTGCTTTCGAACTTCAGCCTTCTCATATGTATGCCAAAAGTTAGGGTGAACGGGAATGCCCGTAACTTCTACTTGGTCTATGGATATGCCTTTATCAACCAGCAGCTGCTTTACTTGCTGTGTAGATACAAGGTATTTGTTTACTTCCTGATTAACCCAAGAGCCGTGCGCGTCGTAATCGGTAATGACCGTAAGCAGCTTTATGTCGAGTCCGAGCCGCTTGAGGCGAGCGACTACCGAGTTGGGAACGGGATGGGTACATACGATAACGTCTGGCTTAAGCTGCGATATGACTTGGGAAGTCTGGGTATAAAACACACGATGGAGAGCGAGCTGCGTTAATCGATTCAGTGACTTCTTATAACCGCTGCGATACATAAGGCCGACCATCTTAGGCTGCTTGCTGACGGTTTTCCGATAGGCGGAGACAATCAAAGGGCCAATCACTGGATTCAAAAATTTGCCAAGCTCAATGACGCGTGTCTGAACATCCGGGCTGAGCTGCTTTAACCCGGTTGCAAGCGCGTATGCTGCTTGCGTATGGCCGGAGCCGAAGCCTTCTGAGAGCAGCAGCACTCTTTTCTTACGCATACATGTCACCTTCTTTTCTATTTCCATATTACGATGCAAGCGCTGTTAACACAAGTTTTATCCGGTCAGGCTTGCTAATATTATGGACAATAAACTATCCTTAATGGCATACGCAAGCAAGGTTAAGCTGACTAAGCGGCCTAATAGGCAAATGCTTACGAAGTGTGTTTGCTCCGCAAACACTTAAGGAGGAGTGTAATGATGGAAACGATAAATCGCAATGAGCCAGGCTTCAAGATTGGAGATGTTGTACGCGCAGAAGTGCGAACCGGTCAATATGCCTGCGAGCTGATGGAGCTGAACGGTCCGCGTGCGCTTGTGAAGGTGCTGGCGGTATTGAAGCATCCGGAGCAGGGAGATCTGCATAACCCGTACAATCCCGACGTGCCGATGTTTCACGAGCGCCGCGCGCTTAGTTATACAGAGAAAACAAATGTATTGCTTCGAGACCTGAATAAATATAACGGCCAAGTCCCCGATTACAAGCAAACATTGCTTGCTGCGGCTGAAGCCGAGATCGCGGGTCTTGACCGTTTGCAGCGCTGGGCCGCCAAAGGCTTGGAGCAATTGATTCAATTGAAGCAGGATTATGATAAGTAAGAATGATAGCAACGTTACGTCGTTCTACATTATATCGTAAAAATCAGTTACATATTTATAAAGATTGTTTTAAGTAAATCGCGATAGACAACTTGGAAGCCAAGTCCTTCAGTCAATGCGGCTAGCGGTACATAAGTCTTGCCAGTGCCGTTATTCTTGTAGATAAATGCGGGATCCGCGTTAAGCTTAATCGACTTGCCGTTCACCTTGATCGACGTTGCGCCGATCTGAATGTCGACCGTTCGATCCGCAAGCTTGATCGTCGCGATCTGCCCCTTGGCGTTCCAGTCGAGCTTAGCGCCGAAGCCGTCGATAATATCTCGCAGGGCAACGTAGGTGCGTCCTTTAATAAGCAGAGGCGGATTCGATGTCGAGAGCTCCGTACCTTTGACAATGATCGATAGCGGTACACCGGCTGCTCTAGGCTTCACTGTTCGATAATCGCCCCAGATCGTGCTGGTGAATGCTTTGCCGATAACGGAGTAGCCAAGACGGTTCGGGTGAATGTCGCCTTTGCCAATAGCGGTAAGTCCGAGCTCATTGCCTGCAAAGCCGTCCGCTACGCCTGCAATCTTGATTTGCATGCCTTCCTTGGCTAGAAGCTCGGCCGTGCCGGCCAATATCTCCTTAATTTGCTTAACGCCTTCTAGAAGAACCTGACGTATATCTTCATCGAATGAATAGATTGTTGTATTGCCGATCTTGTACGGTGTCGGTACAGGCAAATATTGATCGGCTATTACGATTTGCGCATTCGGATTTAGCTTGTGGACGAGACGGAGCGTTGCAAGCAGATCGGCTTTATAGTTGTCCAGTACGATCTTCAGCTCGGCAGATACCGCGTCTTTCCCTTCTTTTCGAACGACGGTCAAGAAGTCGTTGCCGCCGATCGTCATAATGACAAGGTCGGCCTGCGTCAGCGATTCGCGGAGCTGTTTCGTTCCTGCGAAGAGCTGGTCGACCCTTGGATCGGGCAAGCCCTCTTGCATGTTGCTTGCCATGACGCTGTCTGCTCCGCCGGCAGCAGCTTCAAGCCATTTCTTGAGTCCATTGGTTTTGAGTCCGATGACGCCGTAATTGGCGACCTCACTGCGTAAGCCATGAAATAATGCTTGCTCGTATACGTGCTCGACAAAACCGTATGGGACTGACTTTTCTGTGAATCCGAGCTCATATCCCGCCGTTAATGAGTCGCCTATCGCCACGATTTTATAATCGTCAACCGAGGAGGACGAGCTGCCTTCCGCCGCTTGTGCGGGTACTGCCGTTCCCGGTAAAGTGGCAGCAATAATGACGGCCAACATCACCGCTGAGAGCAGCGCCAGCTTCATTTTGCGCGAATGATTCCTTAATTTGCTATACAAAAAATCCACGTCCTTTTGCTAATATGATATGGAGAAGCTTGTCCGCGAAAGCAGGCAACTCCCCCTGGTGGTAAACAACTCTTATCACAATCATAAAAATATTAAATTGATTCCGTTTTGGCCTGATGTTAAAATAATATAATAATCGCGTAATGGCGGTATACGGCCCGGGATATGGTCAACATTAAACGGAGGCGCCAGGATAAGAGTCGCAAAGCCGTTTAACAAGGATGGCAAGGAGCAAGCCGATGCGCTTCGCTGACTACCATTCTATGATAAAACAAGCCAAAAATGAAGCCAACCGCGTCTTCATTCGAGCTTTTTTTTCAAAATATAAGAAAGTATAAATGATTTTATACTTTGCTTATATTTCATCCGCGAAACGTTTGCTTGCGCCGCCAAAGGACAGTGAAGCCGTTTACGCTTGTCTTCCTAAGTGAAAAACGAACATGCTTACCCAAAAATCTTCTGATAGAGAGGTTGCGCACAATGAAAGAACGTATTTTGGGATTGCCGCCTAAGCAGGGTCTTTATGATCCGCAATTTGAGAAAGACGCCTGCGGCATGGGCTTTGTGGCCAACATCAAGGGGAAAAAATCGCATAAAATCATTCGCCAGGCGCTGACGCTGCTCGAGAACATGGAGCATCGCGGCGGACAAGGCAGCGAGCCTAACACAGGTGACGGAGCAGGTATTCTGCTTCAAATCCCGCATGCTTTCTTCTCGAACGAGATGAAGAAGCAAGAGATTGAACTGCCTGAAGAGGGACAATACGCGGTAGGCATGATCTTCATGCCTCAGAACGAGGCTGCGCGCAATGCGATTGAGCGCGAGCTGGAATCGATCGTAGCGGAGGAAGGCCAACCGCTTATCGGATGGCGTACCGTTCCTACGAACGACTCGAAGCTTGGCGTATCGGCGCTGGCTGTTAAGCCTTACGTTCGCCAAATCTTCATCGGCAAGAGCGAGGAGCTTCAAGGTAAGGAAGTTCTTGCATTCGAACGCAAGCTGTATGTAATCCGCAAACGCGCGGAGCTTGCTATTCGTTTTGCCGGCAAAGAAGGCGGGAATATGTTCTACTTCTCCAGCCTTTCCTCCAGAAAAATCGTCTACAAAGGAATGCTTACGACGGAGCAGGTTCGTTCGTTCTATACGGAGCTGGGCGATGAGTCGGTTGTTACGGCAATGGCGCTTGTTCACTCCCGTTTCAGCACGAACACGTTCCCAAGCTGGGAGCGCGCGCATCCATTCCATTATTTAATTCATAAC
Organism: Paenibacillus sp. 2TAB19; assembly: GCF_052115185.1. Classification (NCBI taxonomy): domain Bacteria; kingdom Bacillati; phylum Bacillota; class Bacilli; order Caryophanales; family Paenibacillaceae; genus Paenibacillus; species Paenibacillus sp. 2TAB19. The sequence goes on from NZ_JBFRGE010000040.1 coordinate 32,573, forward strand.
GGCGAGATCAATACGCTGCGCGGCAACGTCAACTGGATGCATGCGCGTCAGACGCTGTTCGCTACCGAATTGTTCGGCGACGATCTCGAGAAGATCAAACCGATCATTAACCCGGACGGCTCCGATACGGCGATGTTCGATAACACGCTTGAATTCCTGCATCTGTCGGGCCGCTCGCTTCCGCACGTTGCGATGATGATGGTACCAGAACCTTGGTCCAACCATGAAGGCATGAGCGATGATCGCAAAGCGTTCTACGAATACCACAGCACCCTTATGGAGCCGTGGGACGGACCAGCAGCTATGGGCTTCACGGACGGCGTCCAAATCGGCGCTGTGCTAGACCGTAACGGTCTTCGTCCAGCTCGTTACTATGTAACGAAAGATGATCATATTATTCTAGGTTCCGAGGCGGGAACGGTTGAAATTCCGGCTGAGGATATTTTATACAAAGACCGTCTGCGTCCAGGACGCATGCTGCTTGTCGACACGAAGGAAGGCCGCATCATTTCCGACGAGGAAGTGAAGGCTCAGATCGCTGCCGAGCATCCGTACCGCGACTGGCTCGACGAGCATCTCGTTGATTTGGAAGATCTGCCAGAGGCGCCGGAATTGCCGGAGCCGGATCACGCAACGGTGCAAACGCGCCAGCAAGCGTTCGGTTACACATTCGAGGACGTGCGCAAAGTGCTTGAGCCGATGGCTGGAAGCGGCATGGAGCCAATCGCCTCGATGGGCTACGACGCTCCGCTAGCGGTGTTGTCGGAACGTCCGCAGCGTCTGTACAACTACTTCAAGCAATTGTTCGCGCAAGTAACGAACCCGCCGATCGACGCGATTCGCGAGGAGATCATTACGGCAACAGGTACGACAATCGGACCTGAGCGCAACTTGCTTAACCCAGAGCCTGAGAGCTGCCGTCACATTAAGCTGGATACGCCGATTCTGTCCAATGAACAGTTCGCGAAGCTCCGCCATGTGCGCCGTCCTGGCTTCAAGTCGATCACGCTTCCGATCTTCTTCCCTGCAAGCGAAGGCGAAGCTGGTCTGCGCGCAGCGCTCAAACAAATGTGCGAAGCGGCTGACCGCGTTATCGACAAAGGTCATAATATGCTTATTCTATCCGACCGCGGCGTAGATAAAGAAAATGCAGCTATTCCGGCATTGCTTGCCGTATCGGCGCTGCATCACCACTTGATCCGCCAAGGCACACGTACGAAGGTTGCTCTATTGCTTGAATCCGGCGAGCCGCGTGAAGTTCATCACTTCGCCTTGCTGCTTGGCTACGGCGTAAGCGCAGTTAACCCGTACCTGGCATTCGAAACGCTTGACGATATGATCCGCCAAGGCATGCTGCGCGGCGTATCGCATGAGAAAGCCGTTAAGAACTTCATTAAAGCAGCGACTAAGGGCGTTGTAAAAATATTGTCCAAAATGGGTATTTCGACGATTCAATCGTACCGCGGCGCTCAAATCTTCGAAGCGCTCGGCTTGAAGGAAGAAGTCATCAACGAATACTTCACGACGACTCCGTCCCGTATCGGCGGCATCGGTCTCGATGTCATTGCCGAAGAGACGCTGAAGCATCACAACCGTGCTTACGCCGAACAAGAAGGCGCTGAGAGAGAGCTAGATTCCGGCGGCGACTATCAATGGCGCAAGGATGGAGAAGACCACTTGTTCAGCCCGCAGACGATCCACACGCTGCAGATGGCATCGCGTGCGAACGACTACAAGCTGTACAAGAAGTTCTCCGCGCTTATTCAAGGCGAAGACAAGAAACATCTGACGCTTCGTTCGCTGCTTCAATTCAAGGGCGGCCGCCAAGCGGTTGCGCTGGATGAGGTTGAATCGGTTGAATCGATCGTGAAACGTTTCAAGACGGGCGCGATGTCGTTCGGCTCGATCAGCAAGGAAGCGCATGAAAGCCTCGCAATCGCGATGAACCGTCTCGGCGGCAAGTCGAATACGGGCGAGGGCGGCGAAGATCCGGCGCGCTTCATTCCGGACGCGAACGGCGATTCCCGCCGCAGCGCGATCAAGCAAGTCGCATCGGGACGTTTCGGCGTAACGAGCAACTACTTGGTCAATGCCGATGAGATTCAAATCAAGATGGCCCAAGGCGCTAAGCCGGGTGAAGGCGGACAATTGCCAGGCCTTAAAGTATATCCATGGGTTGCCGAGGTTCGCGGCTCTACGCCGGGCGTAGGTCTAATCTCGCCTCCTCCGCATCACGATATTTATTCGATCGAGGATTTGGCTGAGCTGATCCACGATCTGAAGAACGCTAACCCGCGCGCTCGCATTAACGTGAAGCTCGTATCCGAGGTTGGCGTAGGCACAATCGCAGCAGGCGTTGCCAAAGGCCGCGCAGACGTAATTATGGTCAGCGGCTATGACGGCGGTACAGGCGCATCGCCAATGGGTTCGATCCGCCACGCGGGTCTGCCTTGGGAGCTTGGTCTTGCGGAGACGCATCAGACGCTCATGCTCAACAACTTGCGCGACCGCGTAACCGTTGAGACAGACGGCAAAATGATGACGGGCCGCGACGTAGCAATCGCCGTATTGCTCGGCGCTGAAGAGTACGGCTTCTCGACGGCTCCGCTTATCGTTCTCGGATGCGTCATGATGCGCGTATGTCAGCTTGATACTTGCCCAGTCGGCGTAGCGACGCAAAATCCTGAGCTTCGCAAGAAGTTCATGGGCGATCCTAGCCATGTGGTTAACTACTTGCGCTTCATCGCGGAAGAGCTTCGCGAGATTATGGCTGAGCTTGGCTTCCGCACCATCCAAGAGATGGTTGGACGCGTTGAGATATTGGAAACCAAACAATTGCTTGAGCACTACAAAGCGAAAGGCATCGATCTCTCCGGCTTGTTGTATCAGTCCGAAGTTTCGAAAGATGCTGCTCGCCACTGTGTACAAGAGCAGAACCATGGCCTTGAGCTGTCGCTTGATATGCAGAAGCTGGTGCCTGGCGCACAAGCGGCTCTGGAGAGCGGCGAGCGCGTAAGCGGAACGTTCCCGATTCTGAACACGAATCGCGTAGTCGGAACGATTCTGGGCAGCGAGGTTACTCGCCGCTACGGCGCGAAAGGCTTGCCTGAGGATACGATCTCGTATCACTTCGTAGGAACAGCCGGCCAAAGCTTCGGCGCATTCTTGCCGAAGGGCATTACGCTCTCGATCGAAGGCGACTCCAATGACTACGTCGGCAAAGGTCTTTCCGGCGGTAAGGTCATCGTCGCTCCATCGCCGAAGGCGTCCTTCGTTGCCGAAGAGAACGTTATTATCGGCAACACGGCATTGTACGGCGGTACGGACGGTCAGGCGTATATCCGCGGTATCGCGGGCGAACGCTTCGCGGTTCGTAACTCCGGTGTCAGCGTCGTCGTTGAAGGCGTTGGAGACCACGGCTGTGAGTATATGACAGGCGGACGTGTTGTCATTCTAGGCGCAACGGGCCGTAACTTCGCGGCAGGCATGTCGGGAGGCGTCGCTTATGTATATGATGCAACCGGCGACTTCTACAAGCACTGCAACATCGAGATGGTGCTGCTCGAGCGCGTAGAAGAGGAAGCTGACATTGCTGAGCTTCGCGGCATGATCGAGAAGCATGTCCAGTATACGGATAGTGCTATCGGTGCACGCGTTCTAGGCGACTGGGACGGATCGCTTGCTAAGTTCGTGAAGGTCATTCCGAAGGACTACAAACGTATGCTCGAACAGATCCGCAAAGCCGAAGATACGGGCTTGCAGGGTGAAGCGGCATTGCTTGCTGCATTCGAAGCGAATAAGAAAGAGCTCGCTCGTTCAGGCGGCAAATAAATCGCATAGACAAAGGGACTGCGCCAAAGAAGCTGATGAAGCTTTTTTGGAGGCAGTCCCTTTTTTAATGTTTATCCTTTTATTTTTCGACAAAATGCCCCCAAAATAGAAAAAAGCCGCAACCATTATCCGACAGTCTCCATTTATGGACTGGTTTATAATGGATATATTGCAGCATTAAAGGTCTATTAATAGATGTGGGAGACGATTGTGGCAGTGAGTGACCTAATGAATCAATCCGATGAAGAAATGAACGCAGCATCTACTAAAGTGCTGCTAGAGGTTTCAGTGATACTAGCGGAAATGGGCATTCAAGACGAGATCTGGGCTGAGAAGCATCTAGAAGGCTGAACGTCTCTCTCTGAGGTAGGCAATGAAATGTTTCGTCTCATCTAGCGTAAGCATTCTGCCATCTAAAGTGAGACTGTACTTGCTTAACAACTGCTCGTCCGTCAGTTCAAGTCGATCGACAAAGCTGCGAATCTCTTCTGTTAGAACTTGCTTAGGAATTAACGTCCGCCCAACCAGATAATCGATTGTGACCTCATATAAGTCCGCGAATTTGGCCAACAATTCGTTGCTGACTTCCCTCCGATTTTTCTCATAATGTGATAATGAGGCGCGAGAGATACCGAGCTTAGCTGCGGTCAATTCCTGTGTCCAGTCCCGTACAATTCTCAATTGAGCTATTCGGTCGCCGATATTCATTTCTCTTCCCCCCGAAATCTCTGAATGATCCGCTGTCTGCTACTTATAATACTAATACGTAATCGCACGATTTGYATGCTTTTCTATTGAAAATGACGAAAAAAACATTTCATAGAATAGGAGGAATGCTTTATGTCGCTGCATGACAAAGACAATTCCAGGGCACATATCCGTTTGCGTTTTCAAGAAGGTGTAGAAGCGGAGCTTCGTCTGATGGACAAGCGCGGACAGTTGCTGTCGCGCGGAGTAAGCACGGTTGTTCTAATGAACTTAAGTCATGAAGGATTGTGTTTCTCAAGCAAGGTTCAGCTTCCGGTTCAAAAGAATTACATGGTTGATATCCGCATGACGATTAATCAAATTCCGATTGTGCTACGAGGGACGATTCAGTGGAACAAGAAGGTCTTGGATACATATCTTCACGGCATGTCCTTCCAGTCTTCTGGTCTGTTGCGCTCTCTGCTTGTCAGAGTCATGAATCAAGAGCTGCTTGCCCAGCAGCCGCAGCAGTTCAAGATTCATCAATCCTATCAACGGCTCGTTCATCAGAATCATTGGAGACGGGTTCTCGGTCAACCCATACTTGGACAACCTGCGCAGGCAGGGGGACGAGGCTATTGAAAATTATATTGTTGTCAGGAGGCTCGGGCAAGCGTCTGTGGCCCTTGTCCAGCAACACGAGGGCGAAGCAATATTTATCCGTATTGGAGGCGCCTAATGGCGAACTCGAGTCTATGGTGCAACGGTTATGGCGTCAGCTTGGCGACGCCGGACTTCAGGAGCATACGAGATTTGCAACAAGCATAGAGCAGATGGAACTTCTGAAGCGGCAGACAGGCGAGAGGACGCCGCTTATTATAGAGCCGGAGCAACGCGGGACTTTTCCCGCCATTGCGCTGGCTGCTTCGTATCTTTACTCAATCGCAGGTGTCTCGCTCGCCGAGACCGTCATAATTATGCCGGTTGATGCATATGTTGAAAGTGATTTTTTCGAATGGGTCCAGGAGCTWCCGGATCGGCTTCGCGAAAGCGGCTCGCAGCTACTGTTGATAGGGATGGCGCCGAAGTCTGGAGATGAGCAACAGCCGCCACTTGGCAGCGGAATATACGCTTTCTCTCTCGATTATATGATCTCGAAGCTAATCGCGCTGAGTCTTCCTATTCACTACGACGAGCTGTATAAGCAATATTCGAAGCTGCCTAAATCTAGCATCGAGTCAGCGTTATTGGAATGCGAGACATCCCGTTCGGTCGTCTACTACAACGGCGTATGGAAAAATCTTCGCTCATGGCGGACGATATCGGAGGAAATCGCGTTTCCTCTGAAGGAGCAGGAGAAGATCGAGCGTTCTCATGACCAGTCACAGCTTATTAATCATCTCGATATACCCATTCAAATTATCGGTCTCAGCAACCTGCTCGTAGCGGCGAGTCCCGATGGCATTTTAATTGCCGATCGATTGCATAGCAATCAGATCAGTGAGATGCTGCAGGCGATGAATGCAAAACCCAACTATGAGGAAAAGCATTGGGGGCATACGATCATTGTCGATAAGGCGCGTCTAGCGTCAGGAGGGCAGGTCGTCTCCAAGCGAGTTTTCATCGCGGCAGGAGAGAATATGAGCTATCATCTTCATTTTAATAGAAGCGAAACGTGGACGATTTTGTCAGGCGAAGGAGTAGCTATCATTGATGAGGAGCTGAGACCGGTCTCAGCGGGCAACGCCGTAACGATACCCGGACGTACCCGTCATAGCCTGCGAGCTATTACCGACCTGGAACTGCTTGAGGTGCAGAGCGGAGCTGAACTGGCCGAAGATGATGTCATTAACTTAGGCATCAAATGGGATGAGATCATAAGTCAATCGAACTTGGTGTAGGAGCAGATTTATGAAAGCTGTAGAGAAGCGTATGGGGCTGCCTGCAATAATAGCGGCTATCGTTGAACGTCAAGGTGAGATCGATGTTACTTGTTATGGGGATGCCATGTTTCCACTGCTGCGCGAGGGCAATATATCAACGTTCTCAAGAGTAAATGAGAAAGAGCTTCGACCTGGCGATGTATGCTTATACGCAAGCGTGGATGGGGAGCTTCTCATCGAACGAATCGTTAATGTGGAGAAAGCGGTGAATGCAACACGGTATACTTTTCGAGGTGATGCCAGCAAGCTGAGGAGAGCTCCGATCGACTTTACGAGTATTATTGGCCGGTTAAAAGCTATACATCGTGATGGCAGAATAGTCTACGTTTATGGATGGCAAGCGAGATTGCTGGAAGCGGCGGCACTGCAGCTGCCCTTATGGCCGAATCTGGCGAGATTTGCTGCAAAAAGACGATATCGAAGAAGAGAGGTAATCTGATCGTAAATTTTACGCTAAAAAGATACATATTGTAGCATGAGGTGGAGGATTGACCCATTATACATATAGACGAGAGGGAGCGATCTAGCCAATGAACCGAATTGATCAGCGTTATTATTGCGTAACATGCGGAGAACTGGTCCCAAGTCCGAAGACTAATGTACAATTCCGAACAGGGTTTTACAGAGTCGTGCATCCGATGTGCTTCTGCACAGCATGCAGTCTGAAAGAAGAGAAGACGGCCAATACGATAAACGCGAAATTCGATCATTATGACTACAAAGTGTTCCTTCGAGCAGATGCCAAGGTTGCCGAGCATTCCGAGCATATCTACTAAGGCGGACGACATTGAAGGCCTTCATTCTACGGAAAGTTGTAGATGAAGGCTTTTTTCATTGTACCAATCATTAACTTCCATTTGTTTCCTATATCATTTATAATGGTAAAATTGATTAATTGCAGTACAAAGGAGTGTAATAGAGTGGAGCAGCCAGTAGTCCGATTGCAAAATGTAACGAAACGAATTGGCGGCCGTACGATCATCGACCGCTTAACCTTGGAATTGCCGCTTGGAGAAGTATTTGGTTTTCTCGGTCCTAACGGCGCGGGCAAGACGACAACCATCCGTATGATGGTTGGATTGATTTCCATAACCGAAGGTGAGATATGGATTGAAGGCCATAGCATCACGAAGGAATACGAGAAAGCGATTAAGCATGTAGGCGCAATCGTAGAAAACCCGGAAATGTACAAATATTTGTCCGGTTATCAGAATCTGATGCACTTTGCTCGTATGTTCCCTGGGGTCACGGAAGCAAGAGTGAAGGAAGTCGTTCGGCTCGTCGGGCTGGAGGGGCGGATTCATGATAAGGTGAAGACGTACTCGCTTGGCATGAGGCAACGACTTGGCGTCGCGCAGGCCATTCTACATAAACCGAGGCTGCTAATTCTCGATGAGCCTACGAACGGTCTTGATCCGGCCGGTATCCGAGAGCTGCGCGATTATTTGCGCGAGCTGTCCAAGGTGGAAGGAATTGCGGTGTTCGTATCGAGCCACTTGCTTGCAGAGATGGAGTTGATGTGCGACCGTGTAGCTATTATCCAGAACGGTAAGTTAATCGACGTCCGAGTGCTGCAGGGCAGCAAGCCGTCATCAGAGAGCGTGCGTACGCTTATTGAGGTGGATCAAGTAGACGCGGCGATTGAAGCCCTTGCGGCTGCTGAGTTCGTTGCTCAAGCTGAGGGCATCGGTGCGATCGCAGTAGAAGTTGATCGCGAGCAGACGGCTGCTATTAATGCGCTATTAGTCTCGGCAGGCATTAAAGTATTCGGTATCCGCACACAGATCAAATCGCTGGAAGATCAGTTCTTGGAAGTGACAGGAGGCGAGCGAATTGGGTGATTTTATGCAGCTTGTACGAAACGAAAATATTAAAATCTATTTCCGACCGCGGACCTATATCATGGCGGGCTTACTGATTGGCGCAGTTATACTGATCTCGGTCATGTGGCTCATTCTAGATGGTCGGGAAACTACGATGTGGACGGTTGCTTACTGGGAGTCATTTATTTTATTTCTGCTAGTGACTATTTTTTCTGTGGTAATTGCGGCAGTAAGCGTAGCGGAGGAGTTTACTTCAGGAACGATTAAGCTGCTCCTCATTCGACCTTGGTCGAGATCAAAAATATTGCTGTCCAAATATATTTCAGTTGTATTGTTTGCTGCTCTGTTGACCGTAGTGCTGTTCGGCAGCGTTTGGCTTGTGAACTGGTTATGCTTCGGCTTATTCCCATCGGATACCGCTAACGCGATACAGGAGCAATTGCCGGGACAAAATGATATGTCATCATTGCAGTTCCTGTTCCAGTTCTATGTGATGAAATTTATCGCGCTGGTCGTTATGATTACACTGGCATTCATGCTGTCAACGATATTCCGCAGCAGCGCGCTCGCCATTGGTCTTGCCCTGTTCCTATTGCTGGCCATGGATATCATTAATTCCCTGTTCTCCCTGCTGAATTACACATGGATCGACTATTTGCTGTTTACTCATCTGGATCTTACGAGATACATCGGGCACACGACGGATGGCGACATGACACTTGGATTCTCGCTGGGAATACTCGGTATCTATTACGCGCTGTTTATCGCACTCACCTGGTACATATTCAACAAGCGGGATGTAGCCGGTTAATTCAACAAGCCGTTTCAACAACTCAGTCTCTTCGGAGAGGAGAGTGTGCGGAAACGGCTTGTTTTTATTTTTGGAAAAAGTAAGTATAAGACTTCGCCCTATTAACCGGCTTGCCTCGATTTCTCCTTGCCTTCTCTGCCGCCTTGTTCCTTGCTATTAGCGGCATGATGGCTGTCTGAGTCGGAAGCGCCTTTGCCCTTAGCCTCTTTAGGCACTTCCATCTGGCAGCTGCCGTTAATGATGCCGCCGTCTTGGACAATGAGTATGTTCGCGTACAGATTGCCGTTCACTTGGCCGGATGCCGTAATAATAAGCCGACCTTTCGTCGTAATATCGCCAATGACTTTCCCGGCAACAGTCACGTCCTGAGCTATGATGTTCGAACGCGCTACGCCGCATTCGCCAATGATGACATTGCCTTTGCATTCAATGTCGCCACGATATTCCCCTTCGATGCGGAGGCTTGCCTCGCATACCATTTTACCTTCGGTCAGGGTGCCCTGACCGATTAGCGTGTCGGTTGCGATGACCCGTTTGTTCTCCTTGAACATAAGCTTCAATTCTCCTTTACGAGAGCGAGATATTTCAGTGGGTTCACCGGTTCGCTCTGCTGTAAGATTTGAAAATGCAAATGCGGGCCCGTGCTTCTGCCGCTGGAGCCGAGCAGGCCGATTTTCTCGCCGCGTACGACGAGATCGCCTTCCTTTGCTTCAATCTGTTTCAAGTGCATATAAGTAGTTTTTAAGCCGCCCAAATGCTCGATGACAATATATTTGCCAAATACGCCGTCGATGCCCGTCTCCGTCACGGTCCCTTCGGCCGCGCTGAACACAGGGTCTCCGAGTTTCCCTGTTATATCGATGCCGGCATGGAAGGCGGTCTTTCCGCTGAAAGGGTCTTTGCGATAGCCAAAGCCTGATGTTAATTGCCGGGAACGCGTCGGCCAGCCGGAGGGATAGCCGTCGACCGTCTCTCTTCTCGCTTGCGCATGCCGCAGCGTCTGCTCCATCGATATTTCCATGGCATCGACCATACCGCTAAGCGCCTGAAGATCAAGGCCTGTATACTGAGCAAGCGAAGCAAGCTGCCGGGCATTGCCTCCCATGAGAGCGGAAGAATAAGAGGTCCGGGAAAGATTCGTTGAGCTTGGGCTGCTAGTTGTTCCGGACAGCGTGCTTACTTCCTTCTCAACTCCATTTACCTCGCCGCTCGATGGAGCGATTCCGCTGCCGTATTTCTCGATGAACTGCTTAAGCTTATTTTCCAGCTCTTGAAGCTCAATCAGCTTTTGTTTTATTTCTTGCGCTTGGCGCGACAGTTGGAGCAATTCCTGCTGCAATGAGACGATCGCCTCGTCCTTTCCGGAGACGGTTTGTGTGAACTGTGCAGTCTGATTAGACAATTGCTCCTCCAGACCGTCAATTTCATCGGTCGCTTGCATCTGGAGACTTGCAATCCAGCCTGAAACCGCGAGTACGGCGACAGTCGGTATAACGACGACCGACCGCTTCGATACGTGAAACTGTTTAACGGTTTTGTCAGCGCCGCGCATCACCACAAAAGACCATTTGGGATTCCGCGCTCGTTTCAATTGGCTTCTCCTTCCTGCCAGAATAGATTTGGGCGTACTATTGCTATTTATTCTTGGAAGCCTCAAAACATACCATTAAAATTATAAACATAGGAGAAAGAAAGACCGGAGAGACGTATCTCAGACAAGCTGAAGGAGCATCCTTGCTCCTTTGTCTTTTGTAATTGGGTAATGGAAAGATTGCTGGCAACCGGCACCATACGGCCTAAAGTAGGAAGACAATACTGCTAATAAATATCAAACTCATGTCAAAGTTGAGAGCACTAGCATTGCATCATCGGCGTTGCTGTCCATCATGTGAAGAAAGCAAAGCATGCATTTAAGAATTTTTGAATCGCAAAGCTCTTTTTTTTCGAACAAGTCGTATACTGCCAATAGCTCACGTCCAAACTACATATACAGAAATAATATGTTAATGGAGGGTTAAGATGGCCGCTTGGCTCGGTTGGCTAGTTGCGGCACTGTTGCTGTATATTTTGTTTTTGGCCGTAATTATGCTAATGGAGCATAGGAGGCCCGCGCAGATGACGGCTTGGCTGCTTATTGCTTTAGTATTCCCTTATGTTGGTTTTCTAGCTTACATTATGGTTGGTCGTGACTTTAGAAATCGTAAGATGGGGAGGAAATTCAAGAGTTATCACAGTTATCCTTCACCTATACCTGAGCCGCAATCCTCATCGCATAATCAAGTGCATCGCATCGAGGAAGTGGACAACGCAGAACTGGTCAACCAAAGGAACCTGTTCGAATTATTGTCGACGATGACACCTTTTGCAATAAAAGYAGGTAATCACTCGGAAATATTAACGAATGGGGAAGCAACGTTTGAAGCAATATTGAAGGCATTGAGCGAGGCTAGGCATCATATTCATATGGATTATTATACGATCCGCGATGACGGCATTGGAAGGCGATTTCTTAACATGCTCATTCGCAAAGCACGGGAAGGTGTAGAGGTAAGAATCGTGTATGACGGGATCGGGAGTCTGCATATAAGCGAGAATTTTTTGAAAGACCTGCACAATGCGGGCGTTCAGACGAGCTGTTTTTTGCCGCCGCGGTTTGCATTCTATGAACGTCGTCTTAATTATCGGAATCATCGCAAAATCGTAGTCGTAGACGGTCTTGTTGGTTTCCTGGGCGGTATTAATATCGGTGATGAGTACTTAGGCAAAGATAAGCGTCTTGGCTTTTGGCGCGATACGCATATTAAGCTGCAGGGCAACGTCGTACATGATTTGCAGCAGTTGTTTCTTAATGATTGGGCCTTTGCCTCCAAGGAGCAGCTGGACGTGCAGCGCTATATGCCAGTGGATTCGTACTCGGGCAAGGAGAATGTGCTTATCGTTCCAAGCGAGCCGGGCCGCAACGATCAGAAAATATTAGACGTAACCTTTGCGGCCATTAATGCGGCGAGGTCGCGTATTTGCATATCTACACCCTATTTCATCCCCGATCCAAGTCTTGTGATGGCATTACGAACAGCAGCGCAAAGCGGAGTAAATGTCTCACTCATCATTCCGGGAATCGCCGATACGAAGATTGTGCTGTTGACGACGTTATCGTATGTCCAAGATATGCTGGACGCAGGCGTGAAGGTTTATCGGTATCAGAAAGGCTTCATTCATGCCAAGGTGATKATCATCGATCAAATGCTCGCTTCAGTAGGTACGGCGAATATGGATATGCGAAGTTTTTACAGTAACTTCGAGCTTAATGCACTGCTGTTCGATCCGGATGCGATAGAAAGGTTATCAATCGATTTCAACGAGGATCTAAAGCAGAGCCGTCAGGTGCTTGCCCAGCAATTCACTAAAAGACCTTGGAAGCAAAAGGCGGCTGAATCGCTTCTCCATATGCTGTCGCCGCTCCTGTAACAGATGAATGGAATGCGGACTAAACGGGCATATTTTGCGAGTAACACTTTATAACCTTCTTAGGAGGCGAGCCGAATGGGCGATACGAACAATGAGGCGCAGCAAGCGGCAGCCGAGCCGCAAAACGAGGGCAGGGACGATTATTTTATGGACATTGACCGTATGGTAAATGAGGGCCTGGGCGGCGGCAACGTAACGATTCAAGGCGGTCTTATCGATGAGACGACAATTGATACGATGGAACCGGAGCAGAGAGGGGATTAAGCTTGGATACGACACGCGCGAAGCAAATTTATGATTCCGATCAGACTTTCTCCGTCATGCTGGACGGCGATTCCGTCTGGATTGAGAATGTCGACGAGGCTAACGGTATGGCTACCGTTCAGGTTGGCGGAAACCCTGTCAATACAAAGACGGTGTCTTGTGACCGTCTAGAGGAACAGCAACACTAAGACGAAACGAGAAGTGTGGCATATTATTAAAAAGCCGAACCAGTCATGCGCCGTGCATGCTTGGTTCGGCTATTTTGTTTTGCATAATAGAACACTGCCTCAGCCCCCATATGACTCCCGAAAAGCTGCACACAGTACGTCGCGATCTACTTCCCATAGGGCGGCAATGTCCGCGCTCACGTTCTCGTCCCACCAATCGGACTGAAGCTTGCGATTGCTCTGATGCTCGACAATCCAGATCAGATTCAGCAACACTTTTTTGGTATAAAGACGTTCGGCTTCCTCCATCTTTTCCTTGGAGACCCACAGCTTCATTCGTTTCACGGTGCGGTAGAGCTCGTTGCTGCAGGCTCTGCGGATTTTTCGTGCTGTCGGCAAGCCGTTTGTATGCTTCTGGGCGTTAGGCTTCATATAAAAGAACCGACTCCTCTCTATATCCCATACATATGCGGACGAAGAAGAGAAGGTCACTGCCTATAGAGTACCTATTGCACTGTTATGTAGCCTACCATAGGCCCGTCATGACGCATGTCACTATGGGTCAAGCATACAATAGGGTATGTCCCAGGTTTGTCGGCCGTGAACGATACGACCGTCGTTTTGCCTTGTGTTACGGTCCCTCGGACTCCCAGACCTTCTATTACGAAGGGATGGCTTTTGCCGCTGACGCCGGTAATATGCAGTTCAATGGGCTCGCCTTTATTTACGATAATGGACCCGGGATCCCAACGGTACACTTCAATTTCTTGACCGTCTTGCGTTGTCGACTTAATCTCGGTCGTTACGAGCTGGAATACTCTTGCTTGCGTAGGCTGCCCGCTAACGGTACGGGACCCATTCCAGTTCAAGAAAACGGCGACTACGACAACGAGAGCTGTAAAAGCGATTAACAGTTGAATCTGCTTTTTCCGTACGATAAAAACTTTGGACATGAAACGATCACCTCATCTATTCGTATCATTATAGGCTAGTCTATGCGAAGGCTTGTCAGACCATGACAAAAGTGGATGCTGCCATTGCCTTGTGTTAGAATAACCTCAGTGCTAGTGAAAGCGGACAAAGGTAGATTATTAAGATGGAAGGCGGATTGAGAACAGGAATGGAATGGATTAAGGATATTTTGCATGAGGTGCTGTTGTGGGTTGAAAGCTTAGGGTATTTCGGTATTTTAATCGGACTGCTAATTGAAGTTATTCCAAGCGAAATTGTTCTAGGCTTCGGAGGTTACTTAGTATGGAAGGGCGATATCTCTTTCTGGGGTGCCGTTATTTTCGGAACGATAGGTGCTGTCGGTCAGAACTGGATTTTGTACGCAATCGGTAGGTACGGCGGTCGCCCTATCGTCGAGAAATACGGCAAGTACATTAAGATCAAGCCCAAGCATGTCGATACAGCGGAAAGCTGGTTCAAAAAATACGGAGCGGGCATCGTGTTCACCGCTCGTTTCGTGCCTGTTATGCGTCAAGTGATCTCGATCCCGGCGGGCATGGCAAGAATGAATTTTTGGCTGTTTACGTTGCTTACGGCGCTCGCTTCGCTGCCATGGTCGATTCTTTTCGTATATCTGGGCAAAACGCTCGGCGACCAATGGGAAAATGTCGGTGAAGAGGCAGCTCCTTATGTACAGCCAGCGATCCTGATCGCCCTCGCGTTGCTGATCGTTTATGTGCTTATTAAGTTTGTACGTTCCCGTGGCAAATCGGTATAATAGATACGTATAACACTTTAGACGGAAGTCATTCAATAATGACAACGAAAGAGGGATTCAGATGAGCAAAAGCGTAGCAGACAAGCTGGGTAAAGGTATTACTCCACAGCAATTTATTGATGGCATGACCAAAAATAAAGAAGCGTTCATCGGTTGGTATGACAAGTTTGAGTGGACGGACGAATCGGATCGGGAATTGTTCGAGTCGATGAACAATCGTGACGATCTGCGAGTGCTTATCTTGATGGCAGATTGGTGCGGCGACGTTGTGCGCAACATTCCGGTTGTGTTCCAGGCGTTGTCGATTAGCGGTATTCCAACAGAAGTTCTTATTATGGAAGAACATTTAGACACGATGGATCAGTTCATGACGATGGGCGGACGCTCCGTACCGGTCGTTATTATCGCTGATACAGGTGGAGCGGTGCTTGGCACATGGGGGCCAAGGCCAAAATATATTCAAGAACCGATGGTTGCGTTCAAGCAAGAGAATTCTGACCGCGAGGCAGCGGATTATCAAGAGAAGCTGGCGGCAACAAGACAAGAAATCGGACGTCGCTACGGAGAAGGTACGGAATATCAGTCCCTTATTATTAAAGAGCTACGCGCGTTGCTGGAATCGTTCTAAGGCTTAAGAGTTAGGGGAGCAATTATGAAGATTGAGATGTTTACGTTAGGACCATTGCAGACGAACTGTTATTTGCTCACGACTGAGGAGCAAGAGACGGGCGAACGCGGCATCATTATTGACCCTGGAATGAATCCGAAGAAGCTGCTGGATCGGATTCAAGGTGTACATATTGAAGCAATTCTACTGACACATGCCCATTTCGACCATATGGGCGGGGTAGATGAAGTTCGGAAAGCGGCGAATTGTCCCGTCTATATTCATGATCTAGAAGCGGACTGGCTGACCGATCCGCGCAAGAACGGTTCGATGCGCTGGCAGGATGTTACGCCGCCGTTGTCGACCGATCCCGCCGAATACGCGCTGGCCGAAGGGCAGACGCTGAATCTGATCGGACAGACATTCAAGGTTATGCATACGCCGGGACATTCGCCGGGCAGCGTTAGCTTCCTGAACGGTGAGCACTTATTCTCCGGCGATGTGCTGTTCAAGTTGAGTGTCGGTCGTACGGATCTCCCAGGAGGCCGTGAACGGGATTTGTACGACACCATTAAGAACAAGTTGTATAAGCTAAGCTCGGATACTATAGTTTATCCGGGGCATGGCGGTCGTACGAAAATCGGCTTCGAAATGGCAAACAACCCGCATACGAGTTAAATTTCAGCTGCGCAGTCCACGGACGGCGCAGCATTTTAAGCTTGCAGAGGATGGTGTAGAGGATTGGCGGATACAAGTGTACGTAGTATAGAGGATAGCTCGGAAGAAACAACTGGAAAGTCTAAATTAACAGCAGAGCAGAAGGCGGCTGAGAGCGATCGCATTATCAAAGGCATTGCTGCCCAGCTTACGATACCTTTATCGAAGGTAAAGTCGGCTGTCAGCCTGCTTGATGAAGGCAATACGATTCCGTTCATTTCCAGGTATCGGAAGGAAATGACCGGCGAGCTTGACGAAAACGATTTGCGTGCTATTGAAGAGAAGCTGCAATATATGCGTAATCTTGAAGAGCGCAAGCGTGAAGTCATCCGTTTAATTGATGAACAAGGTAAGCTGACGGATGTGCTCCGTGCGGACATCGAGAAATCGGTCAAGCTGCAGGAAGTAGAGGATCTGTACCGGCCTTATCGGCAGAAGCGCAAGACGCGCGCGAGCGTGGCGAAGGAACGGGGGCTTGAACCTCTTGCCTTGTGGATATGGTCGCAGCCTCGTCAAGGCGATCCGGCGGCTGAAGCAGTTAAGTACATTAACGTAGATAAAGGCGTAGCGACCGCACAGGACGCGTTGCAAGGCGCAATGGACATATTAGCCGAAAATATCGCTGATGACGCTGCAGTACGTGCCTGGGTCCGCAAATACACCTTCGATCAGGCAATTATCCGGACGGAAGCGAAGGATGCGTCCGCCGAAACCGTTTACGAGATGTATTACAGCTACCAAGAGCCGATTCGCAAGCTGCCGCCTCATCGCGTGTTAGCTATCAACCGGGGCGAACGCGAAGAGGTGCTTCGTGTCAACTTCGATCTTGCCGCTGACCGCATTCACGATTATATTCAGCGCAGGCTGCTTCGGGGCGGAACGGCGGCAGCTGTACGGGACGTATTTATTTCCATTATAGAGGATACGTACAAACGGCTGCTTGCGCCATCCATTGAACGCGAGGTGCGCGGCGAGCTGACAGAGAAGGCGGAAGAGCATGCGATATCCATCTTCAGCGAAAATCTCCGCAACCTGCTGCTGCAGCCTCCCGTTCGCGGCAACGTCGTATTAGGCGTCGATCCTGCCTTCCGCACAGGCTGTAAGCTTGCAGTTATCGACGATACGGGCAAGCTGCTAGAAGTGGCGGTTTCTTATCCGACGCCTCCGAACAACAAGGTTGCCGAAGCTGAGCGATTAATAAACGGTCTGATCGACCAATACAAAGTCGAGCTGATCGTTATCGGCAATGGCACGGCTTCTCGGGAGACAGAGCAGTTCATTGCCAATCTCATTAGCAAGCGTAAAGCAACAGGTTCTGCCGGCGCTGAGCTGAAATATATTATCGTTAATGAAGCTGGCGCAAGCGTATATTCCGCATCGAAGCTTGCAGCCGAAGAGTTTCCGAAGCTAGACGTAGCGGAGCGCAGCGCCGTATCGATCGCGAGACGGCTGCAGGACCCGTTAGCCGAGCTTGTAAAGATTGAGCCCAAAGCGATCGGTGTTGGCCAGTACCAGCATGATGTAAGCCAGAAGCGGCTCGATGAGAGCTTGGGCGGCGTCGTGGAATCGGCCGTTAACCATGTCGGTGTCGACGTTAACACCGCTTCTGCGTCATTACTGTCTTATGTAGCCGGAATTAACGCAACGATTGCCCGCAATATAGTCAAATACCGCGAAGACAATGGCCGATTCGCCAAACGTACGCAGCTCCAGAAGGTGCCTAGGCTTGGCGCGAAGTCATACGAGCAATGTATCGGCTTCCTCCGTATTCCGGAAGCGGGCAATCCGCTTGACCGGACGGCGATTCATCCTGAATCGTATGATGTCGTGGACAAGCTATTCCGGGCAATAGGGCTGGAACTGAAACAGATTGGCACTGAAGCGCTTCAATCGAAGCTGGAAGCCATCGACCTGCCAAGCTTAGCGATCACGTTAGACGTGGGCGTCCCGACGCTCAGAGACATCGTGGACAGCCTGCTTCGTCCTGGTCGCGATCCGCGCGAGGAGCTGCCGCCTCCGATCTTCCATACCGATGTGCTTAATCTGGAGGATCTTACTGCCGGCATGGAGCTTCAAGGTACTGTGCGCAATGTGATCGACTTCGGCGCTTTTATCGATATTGGCATTAAAAACGACGGTCTTGTCCACATTTCCCAAATGAGCGATAAGTTTGTGAAGCATCCGATGGATGTCGTATCGGTTGGCGATAATGTGACGGTGTGGGTGCTGGGYGTCGACATTAAGAAGGGCCGTGTCAGCTTAACGATGCGCAAGCCATAAGACGATAATCGAATTCAGCCATAAAGTGGGCTTGCCTGTTCATCGGCAAGCCCACTATAATTTATATATAGCGAATAAGCAGGGGGACGAGAAAATGAAGGAGAGCAACATGGATAAAGAACGGTGTGCGAACGTAGCACCTCATAGATGGTTCGGCTTATCTTTGCAGGCGCTCGTCATTTTGGCTCAGAAGCCGAATATTTGTCCAAGTGCAGAGATTGCAAGCCGTCTAGATGCAGATGCAACACTGCTGCGCCGTGTGCTTGTTAAGCTGGCGCGAGAGAACCTTATCGAGACAAGAGAAGGACGTGACGGCGGTTATCGTCTCAAGCGATCGCYTGAATCGATTACGCTTGCCGACGTATATACGGCGCTTAAGGTGGGAGAGCCGCTATGCAGCAATATGCTGGATACGGCAAGCTCGCAAGAATTCGGATTGGAGATGAAGGCAGCCTTCACTGAAATTGCAAGCGAAGTAGAACGAAAAACTCTCGAGGCGCTTCAGCCCTATACGATTGCGGATTTAGCCCTACGTGCTTTTACACTTCCAACTAATGCAAGCTGATTTCCTAAAGTAAGTTAATTGACAAATAAATTCGGCCAGCATATACTGTTCTTATAAAAGTTACAGTTCATGTGCATTTAACTATGCGAAGTACAGCACAGTTATTGCTGATACTGACTATGCGCAATTCTGCGCAGTTAATGCTGCTGATAACTGTGCATCCTAAAACACAGATACAAAATGGAGGAGACCATTATGACAACAACACAAATTGATTCCCAAGTTCAAGTATCAACGAAAGATGCAACAGAGCCATCCTTCGCTAACGTTTTGCACAGCCGCCGTTCCGTACGCAAATATGACAGCAGCCACGTTGTTTCCGAGCAAGAAATTCGCGAACTGCTGGAAACGGCAACGAAAGCACCATCTTCATCCAACATGCAGCCTTGGCGATTCTTAGTCGTTACAGACCCGGAATTGAAGCAAAAGCTAGTGCCGATTGCCTTCAATCAACAACAGGTTGCTGAAGCATCAGCTATCGTTATTGTGCTCGGCGATTTGGAGATGTATAAGCTTTCTGAACAAATTTACGGAGCTGCAGTTGAGGCAGGCTATATGACTAAGGAAGTAGCTGACAATTTCGTTTCCAACTCGACCAAAATGTACCCTTCATTGCCTGCTGACCGTTTGCAATCGCTCGTTGCATTCGATACGGGACTTGTATCGATGCAGCTTATGCTCGCAGCTCGCGCGAAAGGTCTAGATACCGTACCAATGGGCGGCTTCAACCGCGATCAACTAAAAGAATTTTTCGGCATCTCTGAACGTTATATTCCTACTTTGATGCTTCCAATTGGCAAAGCATCGGCTGAAGGCCATCCTTCTACTCGTCTTCCTATTGACGAAATTACTTTCTTCAACAAAATGTAATTCGACTCATTGCATTATCCCCATACAAACAAACCGGCTTTCTCTTATCGTAGAGAAAGCCGGTTTTTATGTCCGAACAAGCTGGAAGCCCAAGTCTATATGCTTGTGCTGCTGTCTTCTTGTTCCTTCGGACTTTGTTTGCTGCGATAGAAGTACCAGCAGTCGTTAAGCAGCTTGATCTGCCTGCGATCCTTCTTCTGAAATGCGCGCATTAATTGATTGCAAAGCCATTGAGGCATATGCGTTCGTCCCCTCCCGAGCCCAACATGTTGTAATACTACAATATGGGGCAGGGCGGACGTCCGTGCAGGTCCACACTAATTGCCTTGCTCTTCCTCATACTCCTCATACCATTGCTCAAGCTGAGCTTGAAGCGCGCGAATCTCGGTTAATAGCGAAATAAGCGGGTACGACTTTTCTTGCACTTCAGAGAAATCAGCCTCAAGCTCGTTAATGTAGGCTAGTCCGCTTACGATCGAGATTGAGTTGTCATGGAGCTCAACCGCGTCGCATTCCGCGACTGCGTAAGGCAGACTAGGTACGCGATCAGCCGTTAGCTTGTCGATTTCTTTATGAAGGCGCAGGTTAAGCGCGCTGAGCTGATAAGCATGGGATTCGGGCATTTCAACGAAGAGTATTGTTTCATTTTGCTTCATAAGGACGTAACGCATTGTTGCCATAAAATGTTCTGGACTCCCCTCGATTATAACATTCCTACTTGACAGTGTAGCGTATCGTACCTTTAAAATTCAAGTAGTAGGGGGAGAATAACGATGAATGATGAGACGCTGCAGCAATGGGTCGAGCAAATATCGATGGCATCCTTTGGACGAGCCTTTACACATCGCGCGACGTTCAACAGCCGATTAAAGGCGACGGGCGGTCGTTACTTTACGCGTACGCATAACATTGAGATAAGCCCGCATCAATTGTCTGCTTACGGACGAGAAGAAACAGAGAAGATCATTAAGCATGAGCTATGCCATTATCATTTGCATATTCTGAGGCGCGGCTATAAGCATCGGGATGCAGACTTTAAGCAATTGCTTGCCCATGTGGGAGGGTCACGTTATTGTCAGTCGCTGCCGGAGCGCTCCGAACGTCAAGTTAGGCCGTATCGCTATAAGCTTGTTTGCTCCAAATGCGGGTTTGAATATATGCGCAAGAAGAAGCTTGATCCGGCCAAATACGCATGCGGCAAATGCCGTGGAAAATTAATCTTGATAACGCTTGACAATAAAATTGAACCGTGATAAATTATTACTTGTCACTTTTACTTTTCCCTGATAGCTCAGTTGGTAGAGCACTCGACTGTTAATCGAGTTGTCACAGGTTCGAGTCCTGTTCGGGGAGCCAGATTTGGAGAGATACCCAAGTGGCTCAAGGGGACCCTCTGCTAAGGGGTTAGACTGCGTAAGTGGTGCGAGGGTTCGAATCCCTCTCTCTCCGCCACGATTTTTTCAAGTGATGCAACGGGAAGACCGTTCAGCCGGTCTTTTTTACCACGTCAGAATGTTTAAGTACTTTACAGCGATAAAGCGTAAAGTAAATCATTCAGATTGGCGATAAAAACTTCCGCTTAGACGCGGTCGCTCATCTATGAGTTACTTCGATAGAAGTTTTTCTCATTTGCCACATTCATGCTTAACAAGGCCCGTTGGTCAAGGGGTTAAGACACCTCCCTTTCACGGAGGTAACAGGGGTTCGAATCCCCTACGGGTCACCACTTCAGATTTATCGCTTATGAAGCAGCTCTCTAGAGTTGATCAACATTCATGAGAGCCATTAGCTCAGTTGGTAGAGCACCTGACTTTTAATCAGRGTGTCGAAGGTTCGAGTCCTTCATGGCTCACCATTTGCTTCAACCCTCGAAGTGAATGGAAATGAAGGAAGCGAAGAAGCAACAATTTCATATGTGCGGTAGTGGTGGAACGGCAGACACGCTATCTTGAGGGGGTAGTGTCCCATGGACGTGCAGGTTCAAATCCTGTCTACCGCACCATAACTTATCCAATCCGATCCTTGCTCAAGCAGCAAGGATTTTTTAATTCCAATTGATGAACTCGCATGATTGTCCACGCAATATTTAAGTTGTTTTAAGACCGCAAATCTACAAGACTTAGACCGCAAACGCGCAAGCCCATGAAGGGAAAACCGCAAGGACGTTGTAAAAAGTCCGCAATGGGTTGATGGAAGAATATAGCTGAAGAGTTTTTTGAAAAAAAGGCTTGTATGTTGATAGTTTGTTTGCTATAATCATTTTTGTTGTCTCAAGGGAATGTGAATTCCTAATGCAATTTAAGGCCCGTTGGTCAAGGGGTTAAGACACCTCCCTTTCACGGAGGTAACAGGGGTTCGAATCCCCTACGGG